>DATNOW010000763.1:0-3914 GCA_036703515.1 Chroococcidiopsis sp. | reverse complement strand
TCACCCCAAGCTCACCGATTTGATCAAATTCACGATTTTTTGAGCGAATGCGGCTAATGGTTTACCTCTAACGGTTTAATTGTGCATCAGATAGCGGAAACTCGAACAAGGATTTTTGGCGAGACGCCCAACCTAAGCTTTAATGCCCCCCAATCCCCCCTAACAGACTCGCCGGACGATACCTTCCCCGGCTCATTTATCTCCCTATATTCACTCCTCCCCATGCCCCCAAACCCTCATCCCAAACCTCCGCTGATTTTAGTCACCGGCCCGTCTCGATCTGGCAAAAGCGAATGGGCGGAGTGGTTAGCCCATCACTCCCACAAGCCCGTCACTTATGTAGCCACAGCCGCGATCGCCCCCGACGACGCAGAATGGCAAGCCCGCATTGCCCAACACCAGGCCCGTCGCCCTGCGGCATGGCAAACCATAGCCGGGCCCGTCACCCTCGATACCCTTCTTCAAACCGCAGAATCCAACACCTGCTGGCTGATCGACTCCCTGGGCACTTGGCTAGCTAATCTGCTCGATGACGATGACGAAACCTGGCAGCAAACCCTCCAATCTTTGGTGGAAGCCCTACAGCAGCGCCAGGGTGAGGTCATTATCGTCAGCGAAGAAACCGGGTGGGGCGTGGTGCCCGCTTACCCAATCGGGCGACTGTTTCGCGATCGCCTCGGGGAAGCCACCCGTCGGATTGGGGCGATCGCCACCTCTGTTTATTTAGTCACGGGCGGGCATGTGCTCAACCTCAGCCAGCTAGGAACGCCCTTGGATCAGGCGATCGCGACACCCGATGGCAGATGATCAGCCGGGATTCGCTAAATCGTTGAGGGGAAGCTTAATCTTTGCTATAGATTTGGTGCGCCAAAAAAACGCAATGATCCCGCTAGGATATCAATAGAAACAGCCACGCCATTATGGCAGAACTATAGCTAGTTTTATTAAGAAAAATTCACTATCACTCGATATTAATCCCCCATCTTTCTTGACGCAATTGAGACTGAATCGGGTTTGTAACCAACTTCTCAATTGGGATTAGCGTATGGCCTCTCCACAGCAAGTTCAACTCTATCTCGCCCATTGGTTTCAGTTAGGTAAATGCGTAGTTGTGCAGGCTACGCAGGAGCAACTGTTGCCTGCTACTGTATTTCAGGGCGATCGCTACAGCACTGAGTTTGAACAAATTTGGCAGCGCATTCTATCGCCTGCAACCGGCGATTGTTATCTAGAGGGTACCGAGCAAACGATTCAAACATTGCTGACGCCCGCCTGGGATATTAGCCCTTGTTCTCGCTGCGCGATGCCAGTGCCAATCGTCAGCCTAGGACTGCCGACCGCATCTTGCCCTTGTGCAGATTTGGCGTTATGGCCCAATACTGACGTGCCCCAACCCCGGGCAGCAGTGAGCAGCACCGCCAAGCTGGAACAGATCCGCGATCGCCTGCTGCAGACGAAACAGAGCGCGCGATCCCAGCCGCAAAGGTCTAATTAAACGTCTCGTTTGGCGCGGGCAAGCATCAAGTTTCTGCTAAGCACGGCTTAAGTCGTGCGTATATTTACGCTTACAGCGATCGCCGCCCTTGAGATATCAGCGATCGCCCCCATTCCGCAGAACCAAGTGATTGCCTAAGATGCCATTAAGAGTTCCAACCGCACAGTTTTAACCTAGGCAACAATCACTCACTCGGCACTTTTGTCTGACTAGGCGATCGCCCCAAAACCGCTATGACTGAAAGCGATCGCAGCTTCTAGCAGAAAGCCCAGCACGAAGTTCACACAAACTTCTTGAGAGACTCCAGGATATTTTCGCCTATAAGGTTAAATTCAGGTTAAATTAAGGTTAAAACACTCACAACCAATAGGAGGTGCAACGATGATCAATCGGTCTGAATTCCTTGCTCCGCAAGCCCGCTATCATGGGCAGGTGAAACCAGAGAACCTGGTCTTCAACGCTAATCTTCAGGAGTTTTCCTCGCGGGTCGGCATTCTCTCAGCGTTGTATAGCAATGGCAAGCTATCGCCCGACGATTGCTACCAGCAAATCAAAACGCTGTGGTTGGAGCTGGAACACAGCAAGACCGGGCTCGGAATTGGCGACAATCCGTTTCAGTCTGGCGGAAACAAGTAAACGAGGGTTTTATGCGGGTTAACGCAGATCCAAATCGATACGATCATTTTGGGGCTTGGCAATCATTGCCAAGCCCTCAGTTTTTGGATGCTGTTTTTAGTTTTGGATGCTGTTTTTAGATGTTATGTTCAGACGCCGGTTTGGAACGCTTTGGTTGGGGACGTATTCGAGGCGTCTTCAAGGCGTCTTGGGGCAAGCTTGGGGCAAGCTTCGGGGCATGTGCAAAATCTGGTGGTGGGCGTTCAGAACGCGGCCAGAACGCGCCGCAGTTAGCTCCACTCCAGCGTGACGCTGGGCATCAGCCGCTGTAGGTTGATCAAAGACTTGCCCTGCCACGGAATGGCCGTTGAGCCACAAATGGTCAGCGCACTCTTTCCCTGCTGCCGCACTTTAATTACAAATTTTGACAGCACGTTGATGCCCGAACTGTTGAGAAACTCGAGCCCGCGCAAATCTAAGGTCAACGTGGGTGGTTCTTGGTTGACAACAGCGGTCAAGAGGTCGGTCACGGGGGCATATTGCGGGGTTCCGCCTAGGCGCAGCGAGCCTTTGCAGACGATGGTTTGAGTGTCGCTGTCGTAAGAAATTTCATACTCTGTAGTGCTAATCTGCATGGCTGAAGGTCTTGTTAACGCTTGGCAACGGTGAGGGGCGGCATAGGAAGCGGTGAACGAATTGATTTGCGGAGATTCGCGGAGATTTGCGGATTGGGGCTCAATTGATTCTTTCAATTGATTCTCTTAATTGATCCGCCTAGATTCTCCCAACGGTGACCATCTTAATGGATTAGGGAATAGATTAACGGTTGCGCCCTACTGGTCGCATCGCGCTATCCCCAGGCAGGCTAGTTTTTGTGGCCCAAAAGCTCTGCATAGGTGTGCAGCATCTGGGCGGCGATCGCATCCCAGCTATAGTGCTCTAAGGCGTAGGCTTGGGCCTGCTGACCGCGATGGTGGCGATCGCCAGGATGAGTTAAAGCCGACCGCAGCGCCGCTGTCAGGGGCTCTATTTGGCAGGGCACCACCCAGCCCGCCTCCGCCTGCTGAATCTCGTTGCAGATGTGTACTTGATCGGAAATGACGACGGGTAACCCGGCCACCATGGCCTCTGCCACCGCAATGCCAAAATTTTCATAGTAAGACGGCAGTACAAACAGATCCGCCCACTCCAGCAGGGCTGTTTTGGCATCCCCGGTGACAAAGCCAGTGAAGGTAGCGTGATCCCCCAGTTTAGAGGCTTGGATGCGGGCTTTGGTCTGGGCTTCATAGGCCGGATCTTGGGGGTTGCCACCGGCAATGACGATATGAAAGTCTACCCCCTCCGCCACCAGGGTCTCTAGGGCTGGGATCAGCAGGTCAAATCCCTTTTTGGGATCAATCCGCGACATAAACAGCAGACGGGGGGTGTTTGGATCTAAAGGGATTCCCAGCTCACGCAGGATGGTGTCGCGATCGCCCACGGGTTTTGAAGGCACCACCCCCAGCGGCATCACCAGATCGCGCGTGGTTACCCCAAATCGCTCTGAAACTGCCGCTTCTTGGGCGCTAGTAAAGTGGATAGCGGCTGCCCCAGCTAGGTTGGGACGTTCAATTAGAGCAGCATAGAGCTGCTTGAGCGCTTTTTTCTTGCGTAAATCTGAAGGGTCGAGGGTGCCGAGGGGGCGCAGTAGATAGGGTAGTTTTTTGAACCGTGACACGGTGGCTGCCGCACTGCTAACCGGCGAAAACAGCGCATGGATATGGGCAATATCAAAATCGTGGGTGTGGGTCGCCAACCAGCGCAA
>DATNOW010000762.1:0-2562 GCA_036703515.1 Chroococcidiopsis sp. | reverse complement strand
ATCTTCGATATCGTCAACAATCAGCACCGACGATTCTTCAAAATTCATGCTCTGTTCTGTCAGGGATTGGGAAAACGCCATGATCTACACATTGCGTTGAATGGTGCGCTCAGGGGTGCCCTGGATGCGCTGAACGGTGCGCTAAAATAGTTTTTCTGTAGAGGCTATAGAGGGTGTAGGGGCCAGGAGCGTCTCGCTCACGTCAGGGGTAAAATGCTTGCCCGACGCGGGGCATGTTTTGGAGAAATCTCCTCCACTAAGCATCTATCACTATATAAACGGTTAAATCGGCTAATCGTCCGCATGACTTTCAGCCATCTTTCTAGGATTCCCCTAGAGGGTGCGGAATTGCCGCTATTTGCAAAACCGCTATCCTAGCATCTGCCTTGCCGAATCCTGGCTCAACGGGCCCGAAAATCTAGGCAAATATCTGGCAAATATCTGGCGAAACTCAGGTCTGCTTCAAGCCCAACTTCCGAGCTTGCCGCGCTGACTGGCGATCGCTGCCTACTCCTCCTGAACCTTGCAGCGCGAGATCCTCGCCCTAATCCACCGCTCATCGGGGTCAAATGATAGGATGAAAGGTAAATAGGGCAAGCTAGCCCTTATGATTTGTTCGGCGAATTACAGTAATTCATAATCTCGATTTAGCGCTCTTGCCATGCTGAAAACTTTGCTCGGCGATCCAAATGCCCGCAAGCTGAAAAAATATCAACCCGATATCGTTGAAGTCAATCTCCTGGAAGAAGATATCCAGAAGTTATCGGATGATGAACTGCGGGGGAAAACAGGCGAATTCAAGCAACGGCTTGAGAAAGGAGAATCCCTAGACGATCTGTTGCCCGAAGCGTTCGCGGTCGTGCGCGAAGCGGGCAAACGCGTATTAGGCTTGCGCCACTTTGACGTGCAGCTCTTGGGCGGTATGGTGCTGCACAATGGGCAAATTGCCGAAATGAAAACCGGTGAGGGTAAAACCCTGGTCGCCACCTTGCCCGCTTACCTCAACGCCCTCGAAGGCAAAGGGGTGCATGTGGTCACAGTAAACGACTACCTGGCCCGACGTGACGCGGAGTGGATGGGTCAAGTCCATCGCTTTTTGGGACTGAGTGTGGGGCTGATTCAGCAGGGGATGAACCCGGCTGAGCGCAAAAAAAACTACGCCTGCGACATCACCTACGGCACCAACAGCGAACTCGGTTTCGACTATCTGCGCGACAACATGGCCACCTCAATTGAGGACGTGGTGCAGCGCCCGTTTAACTACTGCGTCATTGACGAAGTAGACTCGGTGCTGATCGATGAAGCCCGCACCCCGCTGATTATCTCAGGGCAAGTCGAGCGCCCTAGTGAAAAGTATTTGAAAGCCGCCGAGGTGGCTACCCGGCTGACCTGCAAAAAAGACGAAGACGACCCCAACGGCCACTACGAGGTTGATGAAAAAGCGCGCCAAGTGCTGCTTTCCGACGAAGGTTTTATTGAAGCCGAGCAGATTTTGGGCGTGCAAGATTTGTTTGACCCCAAAGATCCTTGGGCTCACTATGTCTTCAACGCCATCAAAGCCAAAGAACTGTTTACCAAGGATGTCAACTACATCGTCCGTGGTGACGAGATTGTGATCGTCGATGAATTTACCGGACGGGTGATGCCGGGCCGCCGCTGGAGCGATGGGCTGCACCAGGCGATCGAGGCCAAGGAGCATGTCGAAATCCAGCCAGAAACGCAAACCCTGGCGACGATTACCTATCAAAACTTCTTCTTGATCTATCCCAAACTGGCCGGGATGACCGGCACCGCCAAAACCGAAGAGGCGGAGTTTGAGAAAATCTACAACCTAGAAGTAACGATTATTCCGACTAACCGCACCACCGGGCGACGCGACCTCTCGGATGTGGTCTACAAAACCGAAGAGTCAAAATGGCGAGCGCTGGCCCGTGAGTGTGCCGAAATGCACCAGGAAGGGCGTCCGGTGCTGGTCGGGACGACGAGCGTTGAAAAGTCAGAGCTGCTGTCGCATCTGCTGCACGAGCTAGAGGTGCCCCACAATCTGCTCAACGCTAAACCCGAAAACGTGGAGCGGGAATCGGAGATTATCGCTCAAGCCGGACGCAAGGGAGCCGTGACCATCGCCACCAACATGGCGGGTCGGGGTACCGACATCATCTTGGGGGGGAACGCCGAATACATGGCCCGCCTCAAGGTGCGGGAATATTTCATGCCGCGCATTGTTCAGCCTGAGGAGGACGATAGCTTCTCGGTGGCCCAGGTGATGAGCGGCGACGGTGGGCGCAGCGGCGGCCAAGGGTTTACCCCTGGGCAAAAGGTGAAAACCTGGAAGGCGTCACCGCAAATCTTCCCCACGACTCTGTCCGCAGAAACAGAGGCCATGCTCAAGGATGCCGTCGAATTTGCGGTGAAGCAATATGGGCTGCAATCGCTGCCCGAACTGCAAGCCGAAGATATCGTGGCTACTGCCGCTGAGAAAGCGCCCTCAGACGACCAGGTGATCCTCAAACTGCGGGAAGTGTATAACCTGATTCGCAAAACCTACGAAGGGTTTACCCA
>DATNOW010000761.1:0-5179 GCA_036703515.1 Chroococcidiopsis sp. | reverse complement strand
ACCGAGACCCCACCGTCTCCGGCCGTGTTCAATGCGGTCGTGATCGCAGTCGTCACAACGTCATCAACGCCTGCCGCTGTGAAGCTGCTGACTCGAACGTAGGCGGCTAAAATTCGGCTGATTTGTTTACTTTGGACTTTGCTCATAGTGCCTCTAGTACAGTAGTTCTAGCTCGTCAGTGGTCGATAGTGTGACGCCTAACCAATTGAGGATTGAGCCGTCAATCACATAGCCCGTTCCGTAAACCGCTTTGACGCCGTTTAGATATAGCTGGGTCAGGCTGGGTAGGGCTGGCGTCGTGGGCAGCGTAAATACGGTTTGTCCATTAGTTGCGATCGCCAACAGTGCCCGCTCTTGCTCTCCCCCCGGCGTTGATGCGTTGCCACATGCCGCGCCGATCGATAGCTGTATGGGGCTAGTCGTAATCGTGATTTGTGTCATGCCGGCTCTCCCCATCTCACGTTTAGATCGCCTTCGATAAAGTAGATTGAGGCGATCGCAGGCGTCCCCACTCGCAGGTTGAACAATTGCCGACCCAATGGGAGCGATCGCACCTGTTCAGCGGTCAATTGCAACCGGATTTGACCCAGGGCGGGAAAGGACACGGTAAAGTCTGCCAGTGGTTGATAGTCAATGTTTAGGATCTTGGCGGTGCCTGCATAGCCGGTGGTGTCGATCGGGTTGCCGCTTTCGTCGTTGACGCAAATCACCTCGTCAAAGACAGCACCCTGCTTGATGTCGAACGAATAGAACGCGGCTTTCAAAACTGCACCTCACGAGCGTCTCGTGTGCCAAGACTCGATCGCACCCGTGCCCCACTAAAATTTGCTGCACCTGTCGGGCTGACCTGTTCGTTAATCAGCGTCTCACCGTCAAGGGCGATCGCACCTGTGACCAGCGCTTTTAGTTCAGCTTCACCTCGAACGCATGAAGCGCCCGTATAGGAGCGATCGACACCCTGATTGCTGCTCGTCGTTTGCTCCTCTCCGATCGCATGGATCGACAGGATGCGACACAGGATCAACTGCTCGACGGCTGACGCAATCAGGGGGTTGGCTGGATTTTTGATGGGCAGCTTATAGCGGGTTGCCAGCGCTGCGGTTACCCGTGCCTCTACTTGCTCGCCAATCTGATCAATCAGACCGTCATTGACGACGGGCGGGCCGAACGCTGCGGCTGATCCACCTATAGTTAATCGCCCAGACAGTAGCTGGGCGATCGCCTGACGTGATGTGTAGATCAGCGTCATTACTGTTACCTACGTGATAGGAGTGTTGTAAACGTTCCGAGCAGCGATATAGCGGGGGTCTGGCACAATCGGAATACCAGCGCCGTCGATCGCCAGCTTTTCCCACCAAGGCAGATAGGTAGAGCGATCGGTAACGATCGCCAAGCCACCCGCAAAATTGTTGGTGCCGACCGGGAACCGCGCCGCTTCGATGTAGTTGGGCCACAAGAAAACGTAATAACCATCCGGGTGATAGGGTGCACGATTCACGTTGCCTGCCTTATCGCGGCTGTAGTAAACCGCATCGGTGACCACTAGAGAGATATTTTGAGCTGACATCTGAGCCGATGCGGTTAACTCGCGCATCAGGACAGCGGCAACCTCCTCCAGAGTTGGACGGGGCAAGCGGGCGATCGCGTCGGCGTCAACGGCAGCGCCATCGGTAATTCCCATCTTATAACGGGCAACCCGCTCCTTGGTTTTAGCCTGATCAAGCAGGTTGTCAGCAACAGGGCCAGGGAACCCGATCGCCGGGGGAAACATCCGAATATTTGCGTAAACGTTGTTTAGGTGGGTTTTCAGGTCGTTGATACCGTCAGCAGTCGCCAACTGATCCCACCGCGCCGTAGTCAACAATGGCGTGGGCAGGTTGCCAGCAGGAATCAGAGAGGTGTAGTCAATCTCCACTGCAATGTCGGTCAAGGGGTCAGTATAAAGGCACTTGCCCAACACGCTCACCCGTTGGCAGAGCATCCGCAAGGTGTTAGCCCAGCGATCGGTCAACCGGATCGGGGTCGCTTTGTAAACGTCTTCAAGTTCAGCGGCAGCGGCAACATTGCCCGTTCCGCCTGCTGCCCGCATGTCCGCAATTTTTTTCAGGTTTAGCTGATCTGCTTCCGTCCAGATGACAGCGCTAGTGATCCGAGCATTGCCCACGGTTTGTTCGCTCAAATCAAAGGTTTCACGCTGTGCGGGGGCATCGCCATCTAGCCCCCGGATTGTCGCCAGCACAGGGCGCTTATGCTTGAACCGCATAAAAGCCGCTTCTAGCGTGAGATAGCTAGTTTCAGGGAAAAATGGCAGCAGCGCCGGATCAGGGAACCCGTCTTCATAAACTTGCCCTGTTGCCGATCGCTGGCTCAGGGTTTGGTTAATCGCAGCCGTGATCTCGCTGCGATGTCGGTTAACAATCTCAATAGCCGAATACGTGGGCATAGCCGAGCCTCAACAGGGAAAAGGTGGAATAGGGAAGGGAGAGAACACAACAGAGCAGAAATCTAGCCGAACACCAACTCAGGGAATAGCGCGGTTAGCTCGCCATCTAGGTAGGGCATGCGATCGCGGTAGAACGAGCCACTAACAAACGCGCCGTAGTCGGTGTTTGCGCCCCATTCGATATCGACCGGCATGGTTGGGCTAAGGAACCCAAGCCCCTCGCCATTGGCATCGGTCGGCAGCGACGATTGAACTCCGATCGCAGCCCCGATGGGCAAGCGGTTAGACGCGGCAGCAGTTAGCGTGATCGTCTCAGCAGCAGCATCAACAGATAGGATTGTGCCGATCGCCGTTCCTGCGGGTGCCAGTTGGGTCAAGCCACCGTTAACGGCAAACGTCCCCGTCCCTGCTGTGACCTCAGACGCCGAAATAGTCGATCGCCCCTTGCCATCTACCTCAAACACGTAGAGGTATTGGGTTTCTGAAAGAAACTGATAGCGCGGGCCAAAGGATGCGGCAAAGAATGCAGCGGCGGCAGCGGCGAGCGTGGTCAGGTTGGAATAAGCAGAAACGGTGTAGGTGACCGATCGCCCATCCAAAACCAGGGTTGCAGTATCGCCATCTGCCCACGTCAACGCAAAATCAACACGCGCTAGGGGCTGGATTGCCACCAGCACTTCGGCTGCTTTGAAAAACCGAGCCGTGTTTTTAGAAACGGCAAACGTCGTGGTTGAGCCGGTGATGGCAGCGGTCGCCACACGGGTGCGGGGCAACGGGCGAACCTTGGCACTGCCAGGAATAGAGCCAAGCGCTGTGCCAGGAGGGAGGATGCGCTGGGTAATTCCATCAGCACCCAACAGCGGCTGCACAAAGCTGGGGTCAATGCTGAACGAACGCGGCGCGCGCAAGTCATTGGGCGATCGCGCTACCGACGGGTAGAGCGCTTCCGAGAATTCGTAAATCTTGTTTAGTACCACGATTAGATCAAGGCTCCAAAGCGACGGGCATTCTGAGCAAGGCGGGTGGCTTCTGCCTCAATTGCGGCAGGATCGGGGGGCTGATTAGGCAGCGGTTCAGCGCCAAGGGCAGAACCTAACTGAATTGGGGGGTTGTTTTCAGCCTGTTTCAAATAGAATTCGATGTTGCTGAGCTCTTGGTTTCCGGGCTGGGCAAATCGGGCGATCGCGGCTTGATCGTCTTCACCAAATAGCGCTTTGACCTGAGCCGGAGTGAGCTTGCGATCGCTGCGGAGTTTTTCAGCCTGAGCCTTTAACTGGCTGAACTTAATGCCCGCGTCACGTTCGCGGCGGAACTGCTCGATCTGCTCAGCTTGGGCGGCGATCGTAGATTGCATTTGGGCAAACTGTGCAGCGCTGAACTGCTCAGTGGCTGGAGTTGCAGCGGTGGTTTCTGTGGTCTGATTTTCTGTGGTCATATCTCCTCGGGAGAATAAAGGAACACTGGGTAGCGGCTCCGGTGCCGGAGTTGGCTCCGGTGGTGCGGGCACTTGCAACAGGCTGGTTAATGCTGCCGACAAATCAGCGATCGCATTCCGCCGCAAATCGTCAGGCGATCGCCCTGCCAACTCCTCAGCGCTGGCATCACGCACCGAGGATAGGACGCCCATGAACGCACTGAAAACGTCGTATAGCTGCATCTCTGCTCTGTCCTGTTGGATTTCTCGCAAACCCTCAGACAGCGACAGTCCAAACTCATAAGCGCCCTGCTCTGGTAATCCGCTAAACAGAGCCGCACCAGCCAAGGCGGGCATTGACACGGCGCTGATTTCTATAATTTCGTCCGTTGCTGTAATGCCCACCGACAGCTCTTTAAGTAGCCCGTTTTTGTATTGCGCGATCGCCCGCTCGTCTGCGATCGTCACAGGGCAATAGATGCCCCACTGCCCAACTAGCGCGTCTAACCCTGGCATTGGCAGGCGATCGGCTGTAATCTGTTCAACCGTGAATTCCCCGGCGACAAAGCCAACAGCAGCGCCCTGGCTAATCTTGCCGTGGTCACTGTCAGACAGGTAGATTTTGATGCGGCGGCCGGAGGATAGCAGGGCATTGGACGCTGTGGCGATCGCCTCCAACTTTGCTTTATCAACCTCCAGCGGCTTGCCGCTCATTGGCGTGTGAGTGCCTTCGTAGAACACAAGTGCCCGAGTCGTCAACGTGTCAGCCCCGGCAATACCAGGAGCTAAAAACGAGACACTATTGAAAACAGTGGTTGATTTTCTTGCCACAACAGCTATGGACTAAATGTCAAGGAATGCTGACATTAGGATAGCCTATCTCTCTGGCAGTGGTGCAAATTGGGGCGATCGCTTGCTAATATGTTTCTATACGTAGCGCTCCCCTTGTCAAACCTGTCTGTTGATTTGGTAAATGGCATTCGTGCTATGAAACCGGGAAGGGAGTCAACGGTTTCCCCCAGCATTGCGGGTGCTATGCGAGGTGAAAGCCCACCGAAGGCAATGTATGTAGAGTCTTGACGGCCGGAGAGACGGCAAAAAGATTAAAGAAACCCCTTAAGACTGAGTCTTAAGGGGTTTCTTTCCATGTAAAAAGCCCCCGGCGTGAACCGAAGGCAAGAGGAATGGTGTTAGAGTCGCGATCGCCTGTTGCTGCCCCCAGACTAAGGGCGATCGCTTGTCTTATTCTAAAGCCCCCGACAGGATTTGAACCTGTGCCAACCTGTTTACAAGACAGGCACTCTACCAGGCTGAGTTACAAG
>DATNOW010000760.1:0-4361 GCA_036703515.1 Chroococcidiopsis sp. | reverse complement strand
CTGTGAATCGGCTAGAGGTAGTCGTGGCTGATAAAAGGCAGTGCGACCAGGGTGCCGGGCTGATCGGCCACGGTGACAGTGGTTAATCCAGCGGCGATCGCCTTGGTGCGGATGTAGCCCAACCCCAAGACGCCATCAGGCGTTTGAATGCAGCTTGTCAGGGTGCCGACTTTTTCATCATTGGCCACAATCAAGCTGTCGGGCGCAACGGGGGCTGCTAGGGCGATGCCCCACAGCTGTTGTTTAACGCCGCGATAGGTATGCAGGCGGGCGATGGTTTCTTGCCCAATGTAGCAACCCTTGCTTAGAGAAATAGTGTGCCATAGACCCGCTTCGAGGGGATTCACGTCTTCGGTCAGCTCATGATCGGGGGCGGGCCGCCCTTGCTCGATCCGCAGCTGTTCCCACAGGGTTTCACCAAAGGGCACGGCCCCAGCCTGGGTCAGCGTTTGCCAGAGGGTGGCGGCATCGGCCGCGCTGGCAATCAGGGTGTAGCCCGGCGTGGCCAGCCCGCTGCCGACGGCAATGCGAGTTTCTACGCCGGTTGTTTCTCCTGCCGCTGCTTCTCCTGCGCCCAGGATGGCGATCGCATGGCTGGCGTAGTCGGTGCCTAGGTGAGTCGCGCCCAACTGGGTGAGGAGAGCCTGACTCTGGGGGCCGATCAGGCTAAAGGCAACGGTGGTGTCGGTGAGGTCGGCGATCGCCACCTTATCAGCAAAAAAGATAAACCGATCCATCCACTGCATGAGCGCTTGGCGGCGGTTGGGAGACGTCAGCAGCAGCACGCTATCGTCTAACACATAGGCCGTGACCAGATCAATAGTGCGTCCGGTTGAGGTGACAAAGACCGTATCGCAACCCTGACCGGGCTTGAGCGTTTGGATGTCGTTGGTGGTTTGGTTGTGCAAATAGCGCTGCCGATCGGCATCTGACACCTGAAGTCGCCCCCAATGGCTGCGATCGCAGAGGGCAACCCCGTTGTGCAATGCGGCCGTGGCGATCGCCTCATTGCCAAAGCTAGCGGGCACCGATCCCGGATCTGACGTTATGAAACTCGCCCCTGCTGCTGCTTGAATTTCGCGTAACGCCTGACTCATCGTAGTTTTTGCCTTGAAACGTGTTGCTGTAAAGTTCTACCGCGTCTGAATTTTGACACGAATTTTGACGCGATTACAATGGGAGCAATCATGGGAACAACCGTGGGAACAATGGTTTTGGCGCGCTCCTAACAGTATGGGTCTTCTTACTCGCTTGGCTTCACGTTGGTCTCGTTCTAATGCTCAACCCGGTGTGGGCAATCCGCCAGCAGGCGGGCAAATCACCCCGTCGGGTGCATCGCAACCCCAGCCTGTACCACCTGCCTCCCCTCCGCGCAAAACCCTGACCCAGCTTGAGCAAGAGCTAGAAGCGCAGTCGCAAGTGTTGCGCACCTATCGCCATCAGCCATCCACCCCGTCCCCGCGCCGCCGGGGTGGGGTAGTGAAAAAGGTGATGTGGACTGCGATTTTGCTGGGGCTGCCGGTCGGTATCGTCTGGTTTGCCAATTTGCCCTATGCGCCGATTCGGGGCCCGGTGGCGCGGACTGCGCCGATTTTGCTGCTGCCCAGCTACATGAGCATCGATAGCAACTTTCGGCAGGCGATCGCCCTAGTTGAGCAAGCCGATCAGCTCATTAGCAACCCGACCAGCGCGGCCGACATCGACCTCGGCGGGCAACTGGTGGAGCAAGCCCAAGAAAAGCTCGATAAGCTGCCCGTGGGGTTTCTCTACGATCATCCCTACTACGACTATTGGTGGTATACCTCACGGTTTAGCGTCGGTAGTTTCAATGCGGCGCGGGCCAGGGTCGGTGAATTGCAGGCCAAAACCTTCCAAGAAAAAAATGCCCAAAATGCTCTGTTTACAGCAGAGCAAGCGCTGACCACAGCAAAGCAACAATATCAACAGGCAACGACCTCCGGTGATAAGCTGCTGGCTGTGCAGCAGTGGCGGGCCGCGCTCGATCAGTTTCAGCAGATCTCTGGGCAAACCCTAGCGGGCAAAACCGCCCAGCAAAAATTTGTGGCCTACGAGCGCGATTTCAAAGAAATTGTGGGGCTGGCCGCAGGCAATGAGCAAGTGGCCATTCAAATTGAGGCTGCTAAAGGTTTTGCCAGGGAAGCTGCTCAACTTAGTCAAAATCCACCCCATTCGGTGGCCCATTGGACAGAGGTAATTGGCCTATGGCAAGAAGCGATTAGCATACTTGAACGGATTCAGCCGACAGACCCTGAGGGTTTCTCAGTGGCTCAAGAGTCGTTAGCCACCTACAAGGCGAACGTAGCGCAAATCAGAATTCGCCTTGCTTCAGAGCAGGAGGCTGTTCAAAAGTTTGAAACGGCGCAGAGGGAGATTCAAGCGCTTAATGCTCGCACTAACCCCTCGACGACTGAGGTGGTGAGTAGCATTCAGGGCATTCTCTATCTGTTAAACGAGATTCAGGATGGCACGACGGTATATAAAGATGCCGAGGTTCTGCGAATTTATGCGACCAATCGGCTCAATGAACTTCAGCCGCAGTAGGGCTTGCGGCAATCAAGCCAGATTAGATGGCGCAAAAGGGTTGTTTGCTCAAACCCAACTGCGAATATGGTTGAAATTTACAGCGTCAACTCCCTGAATTTGTAGATGGGTAGCTAGTTTAAAATCATCTGTTAGCACAAGGTATTGATTTCTCGCTAATTCCACAATTCCACAATCGGTTAGTCCAAACCTTGTGAATTCTGCACGCTGGCTGACGGTGTTACTTGAAAGATAGTTTTCATCAAGCAGTGAAATGCTTTTGGAAAAGAAAGCGAGACATTGTGAGCGTTCGGGTTCACTTAGTTGATTGCTTAAGCTATTGACCTCTGTGAGGATATTTGGGGTTGTTACTCTTTTGGGAAAGAAGCTCATGATTCCGAGTAACGTGTCGTAGTCCTCGGGTCTAAATTGCGCTGTGCGCTTGAATTTTGAAATTCGTTCTCGATTAATGCTTCCTACAAAGTAGAGGAGTAGAATATTCGTGTCGATTAATATTCCTTTGGAGCGATATTGGGAAAAGAGACTCTGAATTTCATCCGTCATACTTGTCTGATTTTCATGGCCTCTACTTCGCCTGTTTCAGAGTTGACTCTAAACAGCTTGTATTCGCGCCTAAAGGGTTTCTTTGGAACCATCAATTCCTCAAATTGACTGCGATTTTTATCCAGCAAGTCATAACCTAGAGTGATGAGCCAGGCATGCTTATCTTCTGATAACTCAACTTCCTCTAGCCTCAAATCTGCGAGCTGATCGCCGCCCAGGATATCTTTAATTGATTCAAAGTATTGGTAAGCAGATGTGACAGCATATCTTACGTCAATCATGGCTGTTCTTGAAGGGTTTGCTAACTCCTCTCTCCAGTATAAAAGTCTCTTTTCATGATGAATCTAGTGGAGAATACTTTGCTTGCGGCAATCAAGCTAGATTTGATGACCAAGTACAAAAGGGTTGTTTGCACAGGTTGGAGTTGAAGTAGCGGGGATCGGCGGAAACTTCTTGGCCGACCCAGTCGGGTAGGGTGACTTCTTGGCTGGGGTCGCTGAGTTCGACTTCCGCCAGGATCAGGCCCGCGTTTTCGCCCATAAATTCGTCGACTTCCCAGATTAAGCCTTCGTAGGGAATGCGGTAGCGGTTTTTTTCGATCAGGGGGCGATCGCAGAGGGTGTCGAGCAGTTCGGCGGCATCCTCGACTGGGATTTCGTATTCATACTCGGCTCGCGAGATCCCAGCGCCGCCGCCTTTGATGGTGAGGAAGCCGCGATCGCCTGCAATCCGCACGCGCACGGTGCGTCCGGGGCTGGACGTGAGATAGCCCTGGCGGTAGAGCATGGCAACGCCCAGATCGCGCCAGCGATCGCCATTCACCAAAAATTTGCGTTCAATTTCAATGCCCATAGCCAAAATTTCTGCTTAGTTCTATACCTGTACGGGCGTGGCATTCGGCAAATGGCTCTACGGCACTGGCAAAGACGCTTGACCGAATGCTACGCCCCTACCTGAGGATTGCCGCCTTTGAATAAATCTGTGTTGCTGAATGGATTTTAACGTTGAGGCTAGCTGGATAGCGTGTTGAGATATAAAAACGCGCCGACCTCTGCGGCGGTGGGCTGGGCGGCGATCGCCCCTGGCTTGATGGTGGTCAGGGCTCCGACAGCACTGGCGTAGATCACGGTTTGTTTGGCGATTTCGGCATCGGTGAGCGACTGGATGCCGTTTTGGCAGACCTGATGCAGAAACCCAGCGACGAAGCTATCGCCGGCCCCGGTGGTGTCTTCGGTATCGACGGCAAAGGCCGGCAG
>DATNOW010000759.1:0-5761 GCA_036703515.1 Chroococcidiopsis sp. | reverse complement strand
CCAAAAACTCTGAAATTGTGGAAATTATGTGATCATTTCCCGCTGTCACCTTATACTGAAGTACCAAATGCCTCAATTCAGGTGTTGAGCGCATTAACGCCCGATTAGCGCAACTATTGGGCATGTTAATAGGGTAGCTAGAAGTAGTTTCGATAGTTCGGCTAGACCACCTAGAGCAGGTCTGCCCGTGACCTGGGCCTAAAACCCTAGAACTATCCTGATTGCGCTCTGCTGATGTGGATTGATCAGCACAGCCCCGTTGTTGTCCGAGGAGTGGAGTGATGACTGCAATTCTTAAGCCCTCAAGTCGCGCATTGCCAGCCGCCAGCAGGGCTATTGTTGCGCCCTCTACCCCCGCCGCTCGCTCTCGTCGCGATCGCCAGCAGGCCAACTCTCAATATTCTGCTCACTATTCCAGCGCTGCGCTGTCGTCGCGCCGGGCAGGTGCTCCGGCTCCGGTGCAGGCGCTGCCGGTGGCGCGATCGCTGCCGAAGCATATCCAAGTCATCGTCATGGCCCAGCGCACCTCGACGGTTGTTGCCTTTAGCTTGATTGCCAGCGTGTTGGCCGTCTACAGTTGGACGGTCTATTCTCAACAGCTTTGGGGCAAAGAATACCGCCGGCTAGAAACCCTCCAGCGCAACGAACGCCAGCTGACTTCGGCCAATGAGTCTCTCAAAAGCCAGATCGCCCAGCAGGCGGAAAGCCCCGAGGCGGGTTTGGTGTTGCCCAGTTCGGCGAATCGCTTATTTTTAGAACCGGCTCCCCAGCGCTATCAATCTGCGCCGCCGGCTAACCCACCGGCCGCTGGCAACAGCAATCCATCTAAGCCGTTTGGCTATTAACCTTCAGCGGCGGGTGTGACCCATGGCGACTTCCCTTCCTCCTTCGGGCAGAAAACGTGGCCCATCCCCATCCCATTACGGCAAACCCCGTCGTCGTCCTGCCGATGGCTCTAGACCCTCAGCGCGACCCGGAGGGCGATCGCCCAACTCGCTAGCCTCAGGATTGATTGCCCTTACCCAGCAGGGTGCCGTGCAGCCCTCGCGCTTTCGCCTGGTGCTGGTGTGGCTGGTGTTGATCTTGGCCTCTGTGGGGCTAGCGGGCAAACTGTTTTATCTTCAGGTGATCGAATCGACCACGCTCAAGCAGCGCGCCGCTGACCAGCAGTTGGTACAGGTGCAGCGGTTTGTGCCCCGCCGCTCGATTACCGATCGCTCGGGCAACGTGCTGGCTATTGACCATCCGGCCTACATTCTCTATGCCCACCCCAAGCTGTTTAAGCAATCTAAGGTCGAGGTGGCAACGGCGATCGCGCCCGTATTAGGGCAAGACGTGTTCAAAGTTGCCCAACAGTTTGACCAGGGTGAAAGCGGTCTGGAGATTGCCTATGATCTGTCTGAAAGCATTGCCAACCAGGTCAAGCAGCTCGCCATCGACGGTTTAGAACTGGTGCAGCATCCCCAGCGGATGTATCCCCAAGCCGATTTGTTTGCTAGCGTGATTGGGTTTGTCGATATCGATCGCAAGGGGCAGGCGGGTATTGAGTCGACCTACGAAGATCAGCTTCGTCATGACGTGCGCGAGGTGATGTTGAGTATGTCGGGCGACGGCTCGATTTTGCCCGATCGCGTCCCGGCGGATTTCCTCAAAAACAACAATAATGACGCTCATTTGCAGCTATCGCTCGACAGCCGTTTGCAGCGGACGGCTCGGGCCAAGCTCAAGCAGCAGATCGCCAAATACCAAGCCAAGCGTGGTGCAGTGCTGGTCATGGACATTCGCGATGGCTCGATGCCGGTGTTGGTGACGGAGCCATCCTATGACCCTAACCGCTATAGCGAAGCCAAGGTGGAGCTGTTTCGCAACTGGGCGATCGCCGATCTGTATGAGCCGGGATCAACCTTCAAGCCGATTAACGTAGCGATCGCCCTCGATCAGGGCGCGATTTCACCTGATGATTCCTTCTACGACGAAGGCTATATCGAGGTGGGCGGTTGGCCGATTCAAAACTACGACTATAAAGAGCGGGGTGAGCGCGGCCAGCAGACCGTGACGCAAATCTTGGCCCAGTCGAGTAATGTCGGCATGGTTCACATCATGAAGCAGCTCGATCCTGCCGTGTATTACAGCTGGCTAGAGCGCTTGCAAATTGAGAAACCCAGCGGCGTTGACCTGCCCTTTGAGGCATCTGGTCAGCTCAAAGACATTGAGCAATTTACCAGCGCCCCAATTGAGTCGGCAACAACAGCCTTTGGGCAGGGGTTCTCGCTCACTCCTCTAAAGCTGCTGCAACTGCACGGCGCATTGGCCAATGGCGGTAACATGCTCACTCCTCATGTTGTCCGTGGCGTGTTTGACAGCACTGGGCAAACGCTTTGGCAGCCCGCCTTACCGCCTGCCATCCCACTGTTTTCACCCGGCACCGCTAGCACTGTGTTGAAGATGATGGAATCGGTGGTGGATGGCGGCACGGGCAAAGTGGCCTACATTCCCGGCTATCGCATTGCTGGTAAAACAGGAACCGCCCAAAAAGCAGACCCCAACGGTGGGTATATGCCCTCTGCGCGGATCACCAGCTTTATTAGCACCTTTCCGCTCAATGCTCCTCAATATGTAGTGTTGGTGATCATTGACGAACCGCAGGGGGAAGACGCCTATGGCTCGACGGTAGCTGCCCCGATCGCCCGGTCGATGATGGAAGCGCTGATCTCGGTGGAAGGGTTGCAGCCAACGGAACCAATTGACGATCGCCACAAGGTGTCAGAAGATCCGGTGGCCATCGACGCTGAGGCGGACAGCGCAGCAGACGAGGCAGCCGCCTCAGAAGAGGGCTACAGCGAAGACTACGGTGATGGGTATAGCGAAGACTATAGCGAAGACTACGGCGATGGCTATAGCGAAGGCTATAGCGAAGACCATGGTGACGGCTACAGCGAAGGCTACAGCGACGATAGCGCCTACGACGATCCAGCCTATAGCGACGGGGCGACCTCAGAGGGCGACGCCACAGTGCAATAATTCACGCAATAATTCACGCAGTAATTTATGCAGCAGTAATTCGCGGTGCAGTAATTCGTGGCGCAACCATCTATCGCTCTCGTGACAGTACAGCTATAGAGTACGGCTATACGCTACAGCCAGTGATAGTACAGCCCGTGAACAAAGGCTTTGAATGGCAGGATGATCGCTGTACTAATGACAGGAACAGGAATCAGATCAACGTCCAGTCAACGCTATATATAGAAATGATCTATCAAAAACTACTGTCTTATTCCTAGATCTAGTGTCATCATAGGAAGGTGATTTGCATCTCAGAATGCGATCGCACCCCTTGCTCCACACGGGTTAGCCTATGTCTTACGCCCTTTCTGCTGCAAAGCTGCAAAGCTATTACCGCTGCCCCAGAGCCTACTATTTTCGCTACGAACGTAAGGTGCCGGGAGCCGCGTTTTATAGCTCTGCTGCGTTAGGCACATCGCTGCATCAAGCGCTGGCGCAGATCTATCAAGACTGGCACTATCGCGACTCGATCCCCACCATGGAGTGGGTAGAGTATTGCTGGAGTCAGCAGACCCGAGATTTGACCGCGACCCAGGTATCAGAAGGGCGCTCTATCTTGCGCCGCTACTATCGCACCTTCATCGCCAGCGAGCAGGCCATGCGCAAGCCGGTAGCGGTGGAAGGGCGCATCCAAGGCACGCTGCGAGTAGAAGACGTCGAGTTTACGCTGTCTGGGCGCTACGATCGCCTCGACTACCTTGATGATGGGTTAGAGCTGATCGACTATAAATCGGCCAAAGAAACCGAGATTCCTGAACCCGATGAAATGGACTTGCAGATAGGGCTGTATTACCTCGCCCTAGAGCAACGCTATCGTCGCAGCCTCAAGTGCATGAGTTTGCTCTATCTGCGCACGGGTGAAAAAGTTGTCTTTGAAGCTAGCCCCAAGCACCGCGAGCGGGTGGAGTCGCTGATCAGCGATTTGGCCTTGCAGTTGCGCCACGATCGCCGCTGGCTGCCGTTTCCGGGCGGACAATGCGATCGCTGCGCCTATGCCCGCTATTGCCCAGCCGCCCGCACCGAACCCGAACCCCTGCCAGAAGGGTCTAAGCCCGAAGCTGGACTACAGCTAGTGCTCAGCCTCTAGCGCCAACGCAGGGTCATAGATGTTGGGTAGGGGCGCACCGATGTGCGCCCTCAAGTCGTTTTGGGGTAGGGACACACTAATGTGCACCCTTGCGGGCAGCTGGGGCTGATCCCCACAGATTATGCAGACTGATTCCGCAGAGTTTGCTCAACCTCACCGTGGGCTTTGAGGAAGCTGACCAGCTTGCGGCGCATCATAATGCCGGGTTTGTCGGTCAGCATATGCAGCTCTTGGGTCAAATCGAGCGGCACATCATAATCGGTGCTTTCTAAAATGGCCTTGTCTTCTAAGGTGACTTGACGGTCAAAGGCGATCGCGTCGCTGGCCTTCACTTCTGCCTCGGTGTCGTTGCGCAGACAAAACTGGACAATCTGTGAAGTGGTGTCGCTGATCGGCGTAGCGGTATTGACGATGACGTGGGAAAGACCGTTGGGATAGTTGATCCGCAGCCGACAGGTAAAGGGCATATACCAGGTCATATCGAGCTGACGGGTAGTGTCTTTGTGCTCCATTTTGAGATTTTGCTGCTGTAAGGGCGGGTTGACGACCCCCAGCGTGGCCAAGACCGTAATGCCGCGATCGCTCTCGCTGATTTCCAGTGAATCGGGGACGGGATGATCGGCGCTGCCAAAGGTTTTGGTATGCACAAAGGTCGGATGGGCCAGATCCATTTCGTTTTCCATCACGCGCAGCCCTGCACAGCGCCACGGTTCATAAAACTCGTGGATCAGCCGAAAGCTGGGATCGCTGGCTTCTGGAATCTCTGGCAGATCCATCACCGGATCGCCCAGGCAAACCCAGGCATAGCCATAGCGCTCGACGCAGGCATAACCATCGACTTTGTAGGTTGCAGGCACTGCACTATCAGGCAACTGCGGCACCCGCACACACTGCCCACTGCCATCAAACTGCCAGCCGTGGTAGGGGCAGGCTAGTTGGCCATCGATTACCTGTCCTTTAGAGAGCTGGGCTGAGCGGTGACAGCAGCGATCGCGCACTGCGGCGGGTTTACCGTCTGCCCCTTGCCACACCACGATCGCCTCACCCATCAACACAAACGGGTAGGGCGCATCCGAGAGCTGCTCCATCGGCACCACCGGATACCAAAATCGCCGAAACACGGGTTGTTTGGTTACTAACATAGGCTTCTCTAAGGGTTTATGTGTAGGGCAGAGGTCAAATCTTAGTAAGGCATATTGCGGGCGATCGCGCTGTTAAGCATACTACGGTCGCAGCGGAGCAAGCTAGACGCCGCCCGAGGCTCTGCCTCAGCTTGAGCTAGTTTCTAGGGGCAGTTTCTAAGGGCAGTTTCTAGGGGCGATTTCTAGGGGCAGTTTCTAAGGGCGATCGCTAAAATTAAAGGCAAGTGCGTTTCATCCTCATCTAGTCGCCCAGATGCAGATAGAAAAATGCAGATAGAAATCGAAGACCTGACCAACCCAGACATCCACGCCCTACTCAGCGAACACCTAGACGACATGCGAGCCAACTCGCCGCCCGGAGCCGTTCATGCCCTCGATCTCGATGGGCTGCGGGTCAAGACCGTCACCTTTTGGACGGTGCGGCAGTCGGGTGAATTGCTCGGCTGTGGGGCCTTGAAAGCGCTGGATG
>DATNOW010000758.1:0-4197 GCA_036703515.1 Chroococcidiopsis sp. | reverse complement strand
GCCGCGATCGCCCCTGCGGTTTCTGACGAAACAGCGATCGCCCCGCTCGCCCGCGTCAGCGTCAGCAGTGGCGTTTGGGCGTTGCTTGGCTGCAATCGCGACAGCGCAAACCGGATCGCCGCACCTACCAGCGTCCCAGTCTCGGCAGTGACAGCGATCGTCACGGGCTTGCCATCGCCCTTGATCAGAGTGGAGCCATTTAGGTCGGGCATTAGTTGAGGGTGATCGTTAGCTGTCCAACTGGGAAGTTAACCGGGTCGTTTTGGTTGATTGTTTTGGCGATCGCTAGGTTTGCAGACCCCAGCAGAGTGCCTCCAGTGCTGGCGCTGTAAATGCCAAACGCCACAACGTTGCCCCAGCCGCCCGATCCGGGAGTTGGGAAGTTGACCTGAGTGCCGTTAGATTTTGAGCCACCGGAAGCGGCGGGCCAGTTAGTCGTGTTGTTGGTCACAGCCGCCCGCGTGTAGCCAGTGCCCGACACCTCAACGCCCGATGCTCCGGTTTCAGTGTTTGGCGCAGTCGTAAACAGCGCTACATGGAACGTTGCAGGCGGCGTATAGGCAGTGTTGCCAAAAACATGATCCAGTAAAGCGGCTTCTAGGTTGTCCGAAAAACTCACGGCGATCGCCTCGATTCGTCGCCCTGAGTGTTCCTATACCGTGACAAGGATCTTGATTGGCTCGACTACTAGCACGGCAACATTGATTGGCTCAGCCACCGACACAGCAATCTTGATTGGCTCGACTAGTAACGCAGTGATCGCGATGCCCTCAGCGGGTCTAGATAGCTCCCCGCGAACCCCAGACACAGCCGCGACTGTGCCCGCCAACCTTTTCTCGACGGTCAAAGCGCCCGTCATTGCCGAGCTAACTGCAATCACGCCCGACAAATCAGCGTTAACCTGCCCGTCCAGCGATCCAAAAACAGTCGAAACGCCCGCGATCGTGCCCGCCAATGGCTTGCCGACCGACAGAGCGCCCGTGATTGATGAGCTAGCGGCGATTGTCCCAGATAGCCCGTCTGACGCAGACAGCGCCCCGCTCAGTGCGGATACGGCGACGATTGTGCCCGAAAGTTGTTTAGCAGTAGTCAGGGTGCCACTGAATCCAGAAACCGCCGCAACCGTTGCGGAAAGCTGTTTCTCGGCGGTCAAATTGCCACTCAGTCCAGAACTGGCGGCGATCGTACCTGATAGAGGCTTCTCGACCGATACCGACCCCGCAAGCGTAGAAGCCGCCGCGATTGTGCCATCCAGCGGCTTTCTAACCGATAAACTGCCGGATACCCCAGAATCAGCAGCGATCGCGCCTGTAAGCTGCTTGGCAGTGGTCAGATCGCCAGATAGCCCAGAGCTGGCTGGGATTGTACCTGCGATCGGTTTCTCAACGCTCAACGATCCCGAGAGGCTTGAGCTAGCGGCGATCGTACCTGCTAGGGTAGCGTCCGCCGCATTGTAAAACAGGATCATGCCGCCGTTTAGACGGGTAGTGGCTGACGAGTAGCTATAGGTAACACTGCCCGTATCTCCAGTAAAACTCCGGCTGGCAACCCCTAGAGAGGTCTCTTGGCTTGTGTCGGTATAGTCGGTTAACTCAGTAAATCCGGTGGGCTGGGTGTACGATACAGCGCTGCTCGCAGCGTTGCGGGCCAGCCAAGCGAGGCACAGGGAGGCAACGCTAGAGGCAATTGAGCTATAGGTCAACGCCGATACGGATGCAGTATCAAACGCCGTAGATGCAGCGCTAACGCCTGATGCATTACGAATAATTCCACAAGATACTAAAATCGCTCGCGAACTAAACGAGGCTGTGTAGCTGCCTGTATCTGCGTCAATTTCAGATTGCGAGGTAAATCGCTTGTACCAAAGCCCAGAGCCGCCGCCTGGAGTTGTGGAGTTGCTGACAAATCCGGTGGAAGTCCAACCCGTTGGCGGTGTTCCGGGAGCGGTGCTACTGCTGCGTTGCGAGTAGATCGCCCAAACGTAGTCGCCCACTTGCAGGGTATTAGACGGGCGCGAAAACGTGATTGACGTGGCGGTGACGCCCAGCCCTGTGCCTGTATTCACAGGGGTTCCAACTATTGCGGCTGTCATCTATTGCACCTCGGACGGGCACTCAAAATCGCACGCTTGGCGATCGCTCAGCCACAGCGCACCCAAAAACAAAAGCGCGACGATCGGCAGCCCAGCCAGCAAAACTAACCACGGTGGTGACGGTTTGCCCATAGTCCTAAACCCTGCGTTTAAAAGGGTTTGCAAAGATTTTCTTTTTCTTTTTGGTCTTAATCACGACCTCTTTTAAGCTGACCTGCACTTGCAGCTCGATCGTTCGCCCCTGCGAGTCGGTCTGTTTGAGCCCCACCGATATCTTTTCGATTGCATAGCTTCCAGCAAGCCGATTAGCCCCCAGCACCAACGCCCTCGGGGTGCGATCGCTCCTTGCCGCTTGCAGCCGCCGCAGTTGCTCGTCTGGGTCGCACCAATACGCTGCAAATCTAAAGGTCCACGTCATCTCGCGTAGGTCTTCGCCGGTATATTGCAGCCCCGGCTTACCCTCGATCCGGTCATGTTCGGCGAAAACCGATCGCTCGGAATAGTCGAGCGATAGCGGGGCCACCTCTAGCTCAAACTCTAGATCGCCCAACACGCCCCACGGCGCTTGGGCTTTTTGGCGTTTTTGGATGCCGTTAACCATACGCCACCCTCGCCGCGTTATTGTCCATTTGCGCCATCAGCCTCGGCAGTAGCTCAGATAGCCGCTCCTCAAGGCTGTCGCCAATCTCCTGAGCATTGGCCGCACCCCCAGCGTTAACCGTCACATTGACCACGATGCTAGAGCCGCCCGCTGCACCGCCGCCACCGGGCACCGCTGCACCGCCACCCACCGGAGCCATGCCCCCCGCCGCACCGGGCTGCATCATTGCGCCGATTGGGGTTAATGCCCCAGACATAGCGCTGGCGATCGGGGCTGGGTTGATGCCAGAGGCGATCGAGTTGACGATATTCCCACCCACGCTCATGATGTCGCTCAGCGGCCCCCACTCTGGAGGCGAAAAAGGTAACGCCCCCCTCACCGTGCTGGCTACGCTGCTGATCGCACTCGTGACCGCTCCCATCGCTGACCGGATACCCCTCGCTATCGAGTTGATGATGTTCGCACCGGCCGCAAACATTTGACCGGCGATCGCGTTGATTGCGCCAATCATCTGGCTGCCCATAGAGGTCACAGCCGCGACCGCTTGAGCCGCCCCGGAAACAATGCGGGCGACAGTCCCAGTGACAGCCGCGCCAATGCTGACGGTTAGATTTGTGGCAAACCCTGTTACAGCCGCCAGCGCTTGAGCGAATGCGAGCTGGATCGTCGTGCCGATCATGCTAAATTGCGCCCCGATTAGCCCAGCAAACGCGCCGATCGCTGGCCCGACCGCCATCAAATTGGCTCCTAAATTTGTAAATGCGCTCTGAATTGTGGTCGTGAAATCGGAAAACGTAACGGTTGTACCTGTGACGGCAGCACCGATCGCCACAACGCCCGCCAAAATTCCAAGGGCGATCGCCCCTAGCCCCACAAACGCGCTAGCAAACGCGCCAACCGCAGCAGCAGCCCCGGTCAAAATAGACGACAGCATCCCCAGCGCGGCGGGCGCTTGACCCAATGCAGCGGCAACCTGCACAGCTTTGAGCGCAGCAAACGCCGTCTGTAATGTGCCGATCGCGCTGACGACTTGACCCACGACGATCAGCAACGGCCCGATCGCAGCAACCACAAGGGCGATCGCTACCCCAGCCTGAGTTATACCTGGGTGAGCCTCAGCAAATGCCGCAAACCCGTCGATCACCGGCATGATCGCATCCGCGATATTGTTGAGCGCAGGGAGTAAAACAGCGCCCAACGTGATGCCCATCCGCATTACCGACGCCTTAAGCGCCTCCATAGACGCGGCGGTGGTCTCTTGGCGCTTGGCGAATGTTTCCATCATTGACCCGGCTGGGATGTTGTTGATATCCTGCAAGGTCGACTTAAAGGCGTCTAGGTTTTGAATTGCCGATGTGAGCATGGCAGAGTCTGACCCCGTGCCAAACATCCGCTGGATCAGACTCGTGTCGCCGCTGGCTTTGACCGCATCCATAAACGTGACCAGAGCGCCCGTAGCGTCGTCTTTGATCATCCGCTCAAACTCGCGGGCGGGTAAGCCAAT
>DATNOW010000757.1:0-2146 GCA_036703515.1 Chroococcidiopsis sp. | reverse complement strand
TCGGCTCCACTGTATAGTGCCAGCGGACGCGATCGCCCTTGGGATCGTGCAGCGCGCCCTGGTGGTGGGTGGCCGTCACCTGATAGCCGTCGCGAATTTGCCCCTCTAGCACCTGGCGTTCAAACTCGGTGACCGTCAGATAGCGGGGGCTGTCGAGATGCCCCGGAGGGCGGCGACTGTGCCCCAGCCCCAAGGCATGGGCCCACGCCCAAAACTGAGACGGATCGGGAAAGGTGCGACAAAAATAGCCATCACCAGGGCCCATCACCTGGGCAGCGCCGCCCCCATTGGGGTGCTCAATGGAATACATAAAGGCAAAGCTAGGGCCCCCCTCGGGCAGGGTGAGGCGAAAATACCAGCCTTCAAAAAAGGGGCGATCGCCACCATCCCAGTGATAGCCACTGTGGGGTGTTTGTAAGGGCGTTAGAGCCATGGAACCTGTATTTAGGGAACCTGTACTTGTGGAACCGATATTTATGGAGACTGGAGGCGATTATCGGCTTGGAGCGTATCGGCTTGGAGCGTATCGGCTTGGAGAGGATGGGAATGCTGCGATCGCCCCTCCCAGTAAAACAGGAAGACCACCACAAACAAAAACGAAAACAAGATGCTGGCAATGCAGTTATACAAAACAGCGGCAAAGAAGTTGTCTTGCTGCCCCATTAAACCAACGGGGAAATAAATCACCAGCGAGGCCACAACAGACACCAGCATCACCAGCAAAAACGACACCACCGAGGCCCCCAATAGCTGCCAGCGTCGCCCTTGGGTCAGCGCTACGCTGCGCTGGCGAGCCCCTTTGCCGCTCCGCCCTTCTAGGGCTACAACCGGGTCAATTAAGGCATAGCGCACGGCCAACAAAATACCCGGCACAATCAGCAAGATCAGCCCGCCCAACACGATCAGCCCCGAGACGAGACGAGTCGTAAACATCTTAAAGCAGGTCTGGGCACCACACCGCATCGCCTCCGCATAGGATACTAATCTTCCCTGCTTAGCGCCGGCCAAGACCTGCATCATAGCCCCGACATAAATAGGCCCAAACGCTGTCTCAATCAGGTTGGAAATGCGGGTTTCTTGCACCATCGCCTGGAAGGGATCGCTGTCTGCAAAAATAAGAAACCGAAAGTACGCCAAAATGATCGAACCGGGCAACCATACCGTCAATACAATCGCACTCAAAAGCAGCCAATGGGTCTTAAATAAGCGAATAGCTTCGCTAATTTTTTGCAGCATGACTAGCCAGTCCTTGGAGGGTAGTGGTGAATGAATGGAAGCAAGATATCATCAATTAGGCGATTCTGCGATCGCTCATGGGTGTGGATTTAAGAAAACCAGACTTTTCTTTTTCGACTTTGAGACTCTACCTTAGCTTCGAAAAATAACTTGAACTCTCCGTCTGATTTATAATCCTAAAATTGAGCAATTAAGCTGCGATCGCGCAACCAATCCCTAAACCAATCCTTAAACCAATCTCCAAACCAATCCCTAAGCAAAGCTAGTTGTGCCATGAGTTGGGTTGTTGCTGCGTTTTACAAGTTTTTTGCCTTTGCCGATTGTGCCCAGGTGCGATCGCCCCTGCTCGACTTTTGCACAGCCCAGGGCATCAAAGGCACCATTTTGGTCGCGCCGGAAGGCATCAACGGCACCATTGCGGGCAGTCGGGCGGCCATTGACGCCGTATTGGCCAGGCTCCGCGCCGATCCTCGCCTCAGCGACCTAGAGCACAAAGAATCTAGCGCCGTTGACATGCCCTTTGAGCGGATGAAGGTGAAACTCAAAAAAGAAATCGTCACCCTCGGCCGCCCCGAGGCCAACCCCGCCGAACGCGTCGGCACCTACGTCAGCCCCGAAGACTGGAATGCCCTGATCTCAGACCCCGAAGTTTTGGTGATTGACACCCGCAACGATTACGAAGTCAGCATCGGCACCTTTGAGGGAGCGACCAATCCCCAGACCCACAGCTTTCGAGAATTTCCCGACTATGTAAAACAGCAGCTAGACCCCAGCCAGCATCGCAAAGTGGCCATGTTTTGCACTGGCGGCATCCGCTGCGAAAAGGCCTCTTCCTTCATGCTCAGCCAAGGGTTTCAGCAGGTCTATCACCTCCAGGGCGGCATTCTCAAATATCTAGAGCAGGTGCCCG
>DATNOW010000756.1:0-3886 GCA_036703515.1 Chroococcidiopsis sp. | reverse complement strand
CCTGGGACGAGCATGCTCATCCCATTATTCTCATCGTTGAAGACAGCGATGAAGATTTCTATGCCTTTTTGCGTGCTGTTAATAACTTAGACTTTATCGAGCAGTTGCCCTACAGGTTTGTGCGCTTTCAAGATGGCGATGAGGCTTTAGAGTATCTGCTGCGTCAAGGCAACTATATCAACCTGCGATCGCCACTACCGGCTGCGCTATTGCTCGATCTAAACCTGCCTGGTACGGATGGGCGCGACATTATTAAGCAGGTCAAGCATAACCCTACGCTGCAGATCTTACCCACGGTGGTCTTAACCACCTCCAGCAGCCCCCGCGATGTCCAAATCTGCTACCAGTATGGCGTCAACTGCTACATGCTCAAGCCTATGGGGGTAGCAGCTATGCAGCGAACGATTTCTGTTTTATTCCAATACTGGTTTCAGTACGCCGTTTTACCCAGCTATGGCCAATTTGCCGTCTAATTCCCGCTCTCAGCAAACTTCCCCAGCTACCGTCACGCTTCTGCTCGTGGACGATTCTGAGGTCGATCGCGTCACCTATATTCGCTATTTGCGATCGCAAGCTGAGCCTTCTTATCGCATTTTAGAAGCAGACACCCTAGAGTCTGGTTTAGAGCTATGGCGATCGCATAGCCCAGATGTGGTGCTAGTAGATATTAACCTCCCCGATGGCGATGGGCTAGAGTTTTTGGAGTTGATGGCCGTCAACTATGACGATGACAAGCTGCCGGCCATTGTGCTGACCGGGCGAGGAGATGAGCGCATAGCGGTGCGGGCGATGAAGCTGGGGGCCGCCGACTATTTGGTCAAAGGGGATGTCACCGCCGTTGAGCTCTGCACCTGTGTCGAAAGGGTGCGCGATCGCGCCAATCTTTCTCGCCAACTGCTGCGATCGCAGCAGCAAGAAGCCGTGCTGGCCAAAATGGCCCTGCGAATTCGGCAATATCTCAACTTAGATGAAATTTTGAATGCAAGCGTCCGGGAAGTGCGGCAGTTTTTGGCCGCCGACCGGGTCGCTGTTTTTCAGTTTCATCCCGATTTGACCGGCACGATGGTGGCCGAATCTATCGTTGAGCCTTGGCTACCCTCTTTGCGGGCCGACATTCAAGACACCTGCTTTCAACAAAATCGGGGCGATCGCTACCTTGAGGGGCGGGCCTGGGCCGTCAACGATATCTATGCCGCTAACCTCACCGACTGCCACATTCAGCTCTTAGAGCGATTTCAGGTGCGGGCCAATCTAGTCGTGCCGATTTTGTTGCCCACCGCCGACACTCAGCCCCTCTGGGGCTTGCTAATCGCCCACCAATGCGCCGGCCCACGCGTCTGGGCTCCCAGCGATATCAACCTATTGCAACAGCTATCGGTGCAGATGGCGATCGCCATCCAGCAGGCCGAGCTTTACCAATCGCTGCAAGCCCTGAATGCGTCTTTAGAGCAAAAGGTCAAAGCCCGCACCCAAGAGCTACAGGAAGCCAAAGACAGCGCCGAATATGCCAACCGGGCCAAGAGCGAGTTTTTGGCCCTGATGAGCCACGAAATCCGCACCCCGATGAATGGCATTTTGGGACTGAGCCATTTAGCCCAAAAAACCAACCTCAACCCACTCCAGCGCGACTATCTCGACAAAATCCAGCGTTCGGCCCAATCGCTGCTGCAAATTCTCAACGACATCCTCGACTTTTCTAAAATTGAAGCGGGCAAGCTGGATATCGAGTCGGCCCCCTTCCAACTCGACGATGTGCTCAACAACATCACCAATATTTTGTCTCTCAAAGCCGCCGACAAAGATCTAGAGCTGGTGTTTTCACTCGGTGACGATCTGCCCCGCTACCTGATTGGCGACGCGCTGCGCCTCAGCCAAGTGCTGATTAACCTGACTAGCAATGCCATCAAGTTTACGGAAACCGGCAACGTGGTCGTCACGGTCGAAACCTTGAGCCGTGGAGAAGACACGATGCGGCTGCGGTTTACGGTGCAAGATACGGGCATTGGCATCGCCCCCGCCCAGTTAAGCACCCTGTTTGAGGCGTTTACCCAGGCCGATGCCTCCACCAGCCGCAAATATAGCGGCACAGGGCTGGGGTTAGCGATTTGCAAACGGTTGGTTACCCTAATGGGGGGTAGCATTGAGGCACAAAGCGAGCCCAATCAGGGCAGCACCTTTCAAGTTGAGCTTGACTTTGGCTGCGTTACCGCCAACGACAGCGTTGATCCATTTGCTCTAAACGATTTGACCGATCTGACCGGGCTGAAGGTGCTGGTGGTAGACGACAATCCGCTGTCGCGGCAGGCTCTGACCCAGGTGCTGCAGTCGTTTTCGTTTCACGTCAGCGATGCTGACTCTGGGGCCAGCGCCCTCCAGTATCTGCAGCAGGCCAGCGAGACCGAGCCCTTTGATCTGGTCTTGCTCGACTGCTATATGCCGGGGATGGATGGTCTAGAAACCTGTCGGCAGATTAAAGCCAATCGCCAATTGGCGCGCACTCCAAAGATTTTGATGGTGACCGCCTACCGGCAAGAGGAAATTTGGCAGCAGGCTGAGCAGATGGGGATTAACGTCATTATTACCAAGCCCATCAGTCGTTCTCGGCTATTTGAAGCTATTTTAGAAGAGTTGGGATATCGCTTGCCCCGGCGTCCCCAAAACACATCAGTAGTGAATCTAGCGTTCGATCGCCAAATCCTGCGAGGAGAACATATTTTGGTCGTCGAGGATAATCCGGTCAATCAACAGATTGCCCAAGAGCTGCTGCAAGACGTGGGGCTCCATGTTGATATTGCCATCAATGGCAAAGAGGCGATCGCCAAGGTGCAAAAGCGCAGCTACGATGCGATTTTGATGGATATTCGGATGCCAGAACTAGACGGGCTCGAAGCTACCCGTCAGATCCGCCAGATGGCCGCCCCCGGAGATATCACCAAAGAGCGATTTGCCACGGTGCCGATTATTGCCATGACGGCCCATGCCCTCAATACGGATCGCGCCAAAAGTATTGCGGCCGGGATGAATGACCACGTCTCGAAACCCGTTAACCCCCAGGAATTGTATAGAACCTTAGTCCGGTGGATGCCACACCTGCAAGTCAAAGCGGGCGATCGCCTCGCCCCCGTCGATGAGCCCCCCCCTGAGTATGAAAATCTGCCGGGGCTGAATATCAAACTGGGGGTTGCCCGTCTGAGCGGCAACTGGACGGCCTATCAGCGTTTGCTCAGGCGATTTTACCAAACCCACCAAATGGCCGCAGCCGAGATCCAGACAGCGCTAGAGCAAGCCGATCTGACCCGTGTGTTTCACCTCACCCACAGCATTAAGGGGGCAGGGGGCAACATCGGGGCCGAAGCGCTGTTTCAGTCGGCCAGCGACCTTGAGCACATGCTCCAAACCCAATCCTACCCCAGCCCCGATCGGCTTAATCGTCTCATAGTTGCTTTCTTGCGTGATTTGCAGCAGGTGTTGAGCAGTATTACCCTAGTGGTCAACCCAGCGGCTGACCCAGCGGCTGACTCAGGGGCACGAACCCCCGCTTCCCTGGAGGTGACCGGCCTCGTGGCCAACGCGAGCGATGAGCAAACCGTGAGTGTGTTGCGCGAAGTGATCGAGCTGCTAGAGCAAGACCTCGTCATGGCGATCGCCCGCTTTGAGTTTGTTAAACAGGCAATAGTGAACACCCCGTTGCAGTCCTTAACGCCAGCGGTCGAAGCCCGTTTGGCTGATTTTGATACCGATGGCGCGCGACAACTGCTCAGCCATATGATTAACACCCTGCTTAATGCCAGACCGTAAAAGCCAGACCGTAAAAGCCAGACCGTGAAAGCCAGACCGTGAAAGCCAGACCGTAAAAACTAAGCATTCGCTGCCGCAGCGCTCGGGG
>DATNOW010000755.1:0-3233 GCA_036703515.1 Chroococcidiopsis sp. | reverse complement strand
AGCCAAACAAATCCCTGACTGTGACTTGCATCTGTGGCATCGGTTTTTGTACCAGTTGACCCGCAATATACTCGGTTGCAGGCTTGGTTTCGGGGCGCTGCAAAAATTCTGTAAGCGTGAGCGTTTTTTCAGGAATTTGTACCATCGTGAATTCCTCAATTCGCTTTAATCTAGCGTGGCTGATGCGTTTGGGCTACTGGCTGCTATGCCAGCACTTGCTTGTGGAGCACCTGCCCGGTGGTGTCTAGCTCATAGACAATGGGCACGCCGGTCGCTAACTCAAGCTGCAATACCTGGTCGGGGCTGAGCTGATCGAGCCCCATGATGATCGCCCTGAGCGAGTTGCCGTGGGCGGCGACCAAGACTGTCTCGCCGTGGTGGATGTGGGGCATGATCCGACCGTTGAAATAGGGGGCAACGCGATGTTGAGTATCTTCGAGGCTTTCGCCGCCGGGTGGGCGCACTGAGTAAGAGCGTCGCCACAGCAGCACTTGGGCTTCGCCATATTTTTCGGCGGTTTTGGTTTTATCTAAGCCCTGGAGGTCGCCATAGTGGCGTTCATCGAGGGCCATGCTGGCATAGATCGGCAATTCTTCGCTGCGATCGCCTTCATAGGTATCCCAGCCGTGCCAGTTTTGGTCGCTGGCGTCGTGTTTGATGATGGGGATGCGCCCGCCGCAGACTCTTTCTTCTTCGGTTAGGCAAATCACAGCGGTTTCGATCGCTCGAAATAGCAGGCTGGTAAAGCAAACGTTGACGCAATAGTCGCGCAATTTGGAAGCGGCGATCGCGGCTTCGGCTCGCCCTCGTTTGCTTAAGGGCACATCGACCCAGCCGGTAAACTTGTTTTCGGCGTTCCAGAGGCTTTGGCCGTGGCGGATCAGGATTAGGTGGGGCATGGTGGGGGGAAGGGTGAGTGGGAGGGAGCGAGAGTGGGTGGTTCGACAGGCTCACCAACGGGAGGGAATTAGCGGGGGGTGGTGAGGGCGATCGCCTCTGGGGGTAAAATCACGGCGTTGGGGCAGGGGCGTCCTTGTTCAAAGTCGGTGATGTTGGACAGGGTGGTTTCGGCGATGTTGCGCAGGGCGTCTTCGGTAAAGAAGGCTTGGTGCCCGGTGACGAGTACGTTGGGGAAGGCTAGGAGCCGTTCAAATACGTCGTCTTGGATGATTTCGGCAGACATATCTTCAAAAAATAAGTCGGACTCATTTTCGTAGACGTCTAAACCCAATGCCCCAATTTTGCGGGACTTGAGCCCTTGCACGACGGCTTCTGTGTCTACCAGTGCGCCTCGGCTGGTGTTAATCAGCATGGCCCCTGGTTTCAGCATGGCGATCGCCTTTTCGTCAATTAGGTGAAGCGTTTCGGGTATGAGTGGGCAGTGCAGCGAGATAATATCTGATTGGGTCAGCAGCTCGGGCAGCGTTGTATACCGAGCCTGCCCGATCGCTTCAAAGGTGGGGTTGGGGTAGGCGTCATAACCCAGAACTTGGCAGCCAAAGCCGCGCATAATCTGGGCAAAGATCATGCCGATTTTGCCTGTGCCAATGACACCAACGGTGCGACCATGCAGATCGAACCCCAGCAGCCCATCGATGGCAAAGTTGCCTTCGCGCACCCGGTTGTAGGCTTTGTGGGTTTTGCGGTTGAGGGTGAGGATCAGGGCTACGGCATGTTCGGCTACGGCATAGGGAGAGTAGGCGGGCACCCGCACTACTTGGATGCCGTGGGCGGCGGCGGCTTTGAGATCGACGTGGTTAAACCCAGCCGAGCGCAGCGCCAGCAGGCCTGTGCCTTGGGCTGCCAAAATTTCTATAGTGGCGGCATTGAGCTGATCGTTAACAAAGGGGCAGACTACCGAGAAGTCGGCGGCTAAGACTGCTGTATGGTGGTTGAGCTGGGTTTCGATGAAGACTAGCTCATGTCCAACGCTGGCGTTTGCTGCGGTCAAAAACTGGCGATCGTATTCTTTGGTACTGAATACAGCAACTTTCATAGGAGTGATCCAACGGGAATGTGAAATGCTTTAACCCGCCCGAATCCTATCTTTCTTTTGCCCTCCCTGTCCTCAATTTTGAGGGGACGATGAAATTTGCCAGTCTCAATTGCGATCGCCTCGCATTTTACCCCCACGATAGCGTGCTATGAATATTCGTTGGTTTGAACCGCAGGATGCCCGAGAGTTGATGCAGTTGTTTTATGACACGGTGCATCAGATCAACAGCCGCGACTATGACCTCGATCAAGTAGAGGCATGGGCACCCCAAACGATGGATTTAAGGGCATGGACGGATGCTTTTCAGCATAAGTTTGTTTGGGTTGCTGAAGTAGATAACCAACTGGTTGGCTTTGCTGAATTAGAATCGAACGGGCATATCGATCGCGTTTATTGCCATAAAAACTTTCAGCGAAAAGGGGTCGGCCGCCAGCTTTTAGATCGCCTAGAGTCGCAAGCTAGGCTGTTAGAAATGACGCATTTAAGGGTCGAATCTAGCATTACTGCAAAACCGTTTTTTGAACGACGGGGCTATGAGGTTCTCTACGCTGAAACGGTGGAGCGTCGCGGGCAATCGTTCCGTCGCTATGTCATGGAAAAGCGGCTGTGAGTAATCTCGCCAGATCGGGTGAAGGACGACCGGGGTAGACGTGGGATGATAGCCGCTATGCGATCGCCAGGCTGAATTGGCTCTAGGAGCTTGTGGTTTGCCCGATTTCCGGCGTTACGCTCCAGTTATTCCCCATTTACCCCCCCCGTTTTATTGTGCTGGCACTGTTGTTAGAGTTTCGAGGCGAGATGGCGGCGCTCAGCGCAGCGCTGATTTGGGCGATCGCCTCTTACCTTTAGGTCAGCTTGGGCAAACAACTGCCGCCGACGGTATTAAACCTGGCCAAAAACAGCATTGCGATCGCCCTTACCCTCGTGGCCCTAGTCGCGCTGCGCGATCTGGCACCGGGGTTGACTTGGGCTACCTTTGGGCTGCTGGTGTGCAGCGGTGCCGTTGGGGTGGGACTGGGGGACACAGCCTATTTTGAGTCGCTCAACTGCATCGGTTCCCGCCGCGGCCTCTTGCTCGAATCCTTAGCGCCGCCGATGGCGGCACTGCTGGCGCTGCTATTTTTGCAAGAATACCTTGCGCCCATAGCCTGGCTGGGGATTGTGCTGACCATCAGCGGCGTGTCGTGGGTCGTCATCGAGCGCACCTCTGATGCGGTGTTGCGCTACATGCGCCCAT
>DATNOW010000754.1:0-4432 GCA_036703515.1 Chroococcidiopsis sp. | reverse complement strand
TCGCGTCGATGTCTTTTTCGTCGTTGAGCAAAGCGGTGATTCGGGTGCCAATCTGCGACATAACTTCGTTATCGATCCCCGACGGGCGCTGATCGACCACCAGCAGGGTGACAAAAAACTTGCGCATTTCGCGGGCGATCGTGCCAAAAATCGTTTGGCGAACGGTAGCCGGATCCAGGAAACGGTGGGCTTCTTCGATGGTAATCACCAGGGGATGGGGGCGATCGCTGACGTTCTTGGTTTGCAGAAACGTCTCGGCCTTATGGACATAGCTAGCGTGAATCCGGCGGGCAATAATATTCGTCGCCAGCATATACGACAGCATATTGGAATGGGAGCCAAACTCTACCACCACATGCTTGCCCGCCTCCAGCGACTTGAGAATCTGCCCCACATAATCGACAGGGCAGCTTTGGCGCAGGTATTTCAAATCATCGAGCCGCAGCAGCTTGCGCTGTAGGGCCATAATCGACGAGATGTTGCCCCGCTTGACTTCACAAAACTCCTGGATTTCTTCATTGCTCATGGCCAGCAGGCGCGTAATCCACGATTTGCCAAACTCATTGCGCAAAATGTTGGCATTTTCCAGGCTCGTTTCCGACATATTCAGCTCACCCCGCACCAAGGCCAGATCTTCGACTTCGATCTGGTCGTAGCCGATGAATAATTCTTGGGCATCGCGGACGCCACGCCGCTTGGTCGAAGCCGAGTCGAGGGTGTAAATTTGCACCTGCCCCGGAAAGAGCTGCCGCAGCCCTTTGACCGTGCTAAACTGCTTGCCCTCGCGGGTGGCCTCCCAGCCATATTCCGAGTGCATGTCAAAAATCAGGTTGACCGCCGCCCGCTTGCGGATGATGCCCGACAGCAGCAGCCGGGTGAGAAACGACTTGCCGGTGCCCGATTTGCCAAACACGCCGTTGCTGCGCTCAACAAAGCGATCAAGATCAAGGCAAATCGGCACGTCCATATCAATCGGCTGGCCAATGGCAAAATTGCGCCGATGGGGATCATCCTCCCAGCCAAACACCGCCCGAAAATCGCGTTCCGACGCATCATACACTTGGCTAAAGTGGCTGGGGATCGTTTTCACCGGCAATAGCTCGATGGCGCTAGTGTTAGCGCTAGAGGCAGTCGTATCGCCCAGTAGCTCGATTTGCTGGCTGCTCTTGCGCCCGCTCTGACGACCGCTTTGGCGATTGGCGCTGCCGTTCACGCTGGCGTTAGGCGTGCGATCGCCCACCTCAGACACCGTGGGCGTAAACATCAGCATCGGCGTCAGGTTAACCGTGCCGTAGGTGCCCGTACCGGCCAACACCTCTTGCAAAAACGTATTGTTGGGATCGGGCGGATTCGCCACAATCCGCGCATTGGCAGTGCCTAGGGCAACATCGGTCAGCATGCAAAAGAATCGCGATCGCCGCCCCTGCACCACAAGAAACTTACCCACCCGCATGTCTTCGACCGACACATCGGCATGGAGTCGCACTTCTAGCCCCTGACTAAGGGAACCTTGAATCACCGAACCGAGAGGAGTGTCTGGGATCATGCCACGCTCAGGCCAGGAATCGCAAATCATCTGGCACCTAGCCACCCATGATACATCCGTTCCCAATACGGGCGTTCTGTTTTGTAGAAATTAGCCGGAATTTATCAGACTTGGAGCATGCCATTAGCCTAACTCTCATTAATCCAGCGCTGCCGCTAGCATTTGTTCTGCTGTTGCCAGTCCGGCTTGGGCATCGGTGAAATTAGCATCAAACGATAACGCTAATTCAAAAAAAGTTTTTGCCTGTTGCCCATCTTGCAAATTGAGATAAAGACAACCCAGGCTATGGGCCGGATAGAGGGTCATGAATGCTTGATCAAAGGGTTCGGAGCGATAATAGCTGCGGTTTTGCCCGAGTTCCAGACAATATTGCAGATAGGCGATCGCCCCTTTAACAAACCCCAGTTGATTTAAAATATGGCTGGCCAAATAATTCAGCGGTGGATGCGTAGGGAACCATTCCAATCCACGTTGCCCTAGCAATCGGGCGGTTTCAAAGTCATCTTGTTCGAGGGCTTGGGTTCCTAAAAAATGCATCAGATAAGGGATAAAAGTAAATTCTGGGGGCGGTGTGCCCTCGATCAAATAGGGAAATAAACGCTCAAAGGCTTCGGCATAGCAAGTTTGCGCCTGCTCTAAATTCCCCATTTTTTGATGGAAGTTAGCGAGAGTAATCAGCAAAGTCAAGGTAATCTCGCCTTTCTGACGCGCTTTTTCCAGGAGCGGAATATTGCGAGTCAGATGCTTTTTCTGAAGCAGTTCTGGCGCATAGCCATAGTGCAATAACTCAAGGCCGGGGAACAAAACGACCTGTGAAGGATTGAGGGGTGCACCCTGGTAATACAGCTGCTCGTGATAGGGGAAAACATATCGGAGTTCAGGCTGGTTGCGAAATAAACGAGCGGTATAAATCGGCGTCACTTTAGGCATCCCAACCGTTTCATGCGGCACTTCTAGACGCTTCAGGTTACATTGCAAAACAGCATCGGGGATGGTGTGCAATTCTTGCCGAAATTGCTCCGATTGGATGATTAACTCCTCATCGGCATCAACTACCAAAATCCATTCTCCAGTGGCCTGCGCTAAGGAATAATTGCGGGCTGCTGAAAAATCGTCACACCAGTCAAACTGGCTGACGGTGGCTCCAAATCGACGGGCGATCGCCACCGTATCATCCTCCGATCCGGTATCGACCACAATCATTTCATCGACAAAGGGCTGCACGCTTGCTAAGCACCGAGACAAGTGGGCACTCTCATTTTTGACGATCATGCACAGCGATATAAAAGCGCGGGAATCGACGACGGGATCTGGATTCATAAGATCGCTATCAGAAAAAAATCGTTAATTGCAGCTGATGTGAATGAGCAATATGAACTAGCAGTATTAACTAGCAATATGAATTAGCCACAGTGGTGAGGTTGAACCGCCAGAGACAAATCACCTGATCGGGTGAACCCATCAGATGAGGTCTGATCCCCTGACTGCGTGAGACGGTAGTATCACTCGTCTATCACCTTTGACAGATGCGATCTCTTCCTCCAAAGGTAGAGACGGTTTGACAGTTTAACGGTTTGACCTGTTAACTCCGACCCAACCCCGCTAATCAACTCCTATTCATACAAATTATGACGACACCACCCAGTGCCCTCGATACCTCTTTTTATTTTGACGAACGGCTGCGCGAAGTGGCCAACACCCCCGACGATATGCGCCAAGCGGTGAAGCAACTGCAAGCCGAACTCAGCGATAGCTCTGTCCACGATAGTTCTACCCACAATAGTTCGGCCGACGGTAATTCTGTCCACGATAGTTCGTCCCATGATAATTCTGCCAACGGTAATTCTGCCGAAGACTTGGCCCACCAAGTTCGGCTGTATGGGCTGCTAGGGGTCTATTCCCGGATTTTAGGCAATCTGTCGCAGGCGCAGGCGGCCCTCACCCGCGCGATCGCCCTTAGTCAAGAACTGGGCGACGAACGGCTCAAAACCCTCAACCAACTGCGCCTCGCCAACGTTTACCAATGGCAACACAAATATTCGCTGTGCGATCGCCTGTTTGTAGATTTGGTGTCGCGCTGCATTGGTGAACCCCCGCTAGAGCTATTTTTAGATGGCGTTTACTTTCAGATGGGGCAATCCAAGTTTGACCAAGAGCGCTATCAGGAAGCGCAACGCTACTTTGAGCGATCGCTTTCTATTCGTACAGAGCGGGGCGATCGCAACCTGATCCAAATCGGTCAATATGCCCTCAACATCACCCGCAAACGGTTGCGACAGGTAGCCGCTGCCGAAAAAGCCAGCGCCAGTTTCAAAGCACCTAAACGCTATAGCGATCGCAGCCCCCTCAGCACGCGCACGGCTTAACCAAAAATCTTGCGGGCGTTCACTGCCGTTGTCGCAATATTAATTTTGCATCGAAATATTGCATCGAAATATTGCATCAAATCCCAGCCGTTTGCCCAGACGGGAACCCTAAGCATACATACACCAACAGCCCAAAGGGAGGCATGTATGGGTGCGCATAAACTCAACATGATGATTTGTCCGCATGACACGGCCAAGAACCCTGAAAAATGGTTTCGCTTTGTCCAATACCTCAATCATCATCTGACGGTTCCCGTTCACCTCAGTATTTCTTTAGACTTCAAAGACTTTCACGACCATTTTCGAGCCGCAGATATTGTCTACGCCAATCCTGTAGATGCGATCGCCTTGGTCACCGGGCACAGCTTTCAGCCCCTCGTCCGCCCGACCAATCTCTACGATGAGGTGGTTTTCATTGCCCATCCTGAAGTGGCCAACCCCACCTTGCAGTCTTACCAAGGCCAGTCTGTGGCCACCGTCGAGCAATCTGCCGCTAACCATCTGGCACTTGCATTGCTCA
>DATNOW010000753.1:0-8949 GCA_036703515.1 Chroococcidiopsis sp. | reverse complement strand
CTGAGAGTAGGCTTGGGTCTGCTCAACGCGCCTATTGTGATTAGCGTTTCAGACGAACGCTATCGCGTTTGGGTGCAGCTAAGACTGCCACAAATGGGCATCGTCTTCTTGTCGGGTAGCCCTGTTTGCAAAACCGTGGTCAAGGCTGGGCCAGATGGCACCATCGCAGGCCGTGATTCGTCTAGCCATGGTTCAGCGAATCAGGCTACCGCAAGTGCGATCGCGATCGGTCATCCCTCGACTAGTAATGGCTCCGATCGCCAGGAAGCTGGCAAACAAGAATCGGGCAAACAAGAATCGGGCAAACAAGAGCAAAGCAAACAAGAGGCAAGTTACCAAGAGGCGAGCAAACAAGAATCGAGCAGACAAGCAGCAAGCAGACAAGCAGCAAGCAGTCAGGAAGCAAGCAGTCAGGAGGCCAGTACCAAGACACCCGCCCAGAAAACTGCGGCACAGCCTGTGGTGATCCCCCCCGTGCCCACGAGCGTCCCGAGGGTGCCCACGCCGCCAAAGATGCCAGAGACGTTGCCCCATGGGCTAGCGCGAAATGCGGCCGTATTAACCAAGGACGCACCGCCCGCTGCACCCGTCGCCGCACCAGTCACTGCACCCGTCGCCGCGCCGCCGCCCGCACCAACCATTCAAATGTTTCAGCCGACAAGCCGGACGTTTAGTGCCAGCAATGGCGTTGATTTGTCTGACTGGGTTAACACTAGCCTCAAAGCCGGATGGCGCAACCTGCTGGTTGATCTGCGAAATGTCTCGTTTATGGACAGCAGTGGTTTAGCAGCCTTGACCACCGCACTCAGACTGGTCAAGCAAGCGGGCGGGCGGTTTGCGCTGTGTTCCCTGAGTGGACAAACGCGAATGCTGTTAGAAATGACCAATACCGACCAACTCTTTGAGGTCTACACCAATCGCCAAGCCTTTGAGAGCGTTCTTAAATCTTAAGAATTTTGGATTCAATAATTTCCATCAACCCGGCTCTCTGGAGGGGCGCATCGCTGTGGGCCCTTACCCAAGAAATTCAGGTTATTAAATCCACGAGCCTAAACACCGTGGGTTACAAACGCTGCTCGGATGCTGACCGAGCCTCAGCTTTGGGACTATAGCGATATCACGGCGATAACACGGCGATAACACGGGCACAGCATTAAGCTTGGCAACGTCCACCATTCCAAACACGCTGGGAGTGGTGGATTTTGGCACGCTAAGCTCAAAAAAAATCACAATTTGCGGATTTTCGCCCAATCTCCCGTAAAGATAGAGGAACAAAATTACGCGTACGTAAGTCGCCCAAAACAGGAGTAGTGAATTGCACTCTACTCCCTTAGACAGAGGGGACTTGGATATGAATTGCGTAACATCCAAACTATTGGCTGTAAGGCAATTTTGTGTCTGCCCGCTCAATCGCGTTTTTGGGCATGATTTGTCTGATTCAGGTCGCAAAAGACACTAGACTTTTGCGACTCTGTCGATTGCCATAGCCATCGCAATCCTCATAGATGCCCCAATGCCTTCCATTGGGTTGTTTTGAGCGATCGCACTGTATTTGAGGAGTGAATTCACCATGAAGTCCCGCGTGCTGATGGGTCAGATCGCGTTTGCCCTTTTATTCACCACGGTTGGTTTAGTTTGCGGATCTGTGCGTCCTGCCCAAGCAGAACCCAACGCAGAACCGCTGACGTCTAGTACGGCTACCCCAACCCAGCCCGACCCTATCTTGACGACAGACTCCTTAGCCCAAGAGCTAAGTGACAGTGCAGTAGAACCCTCTGATGCGATCCTTGCGCCTGCTCCGACGAGCACCACAGCGACATCCGAGCCCCCCGTGGCTCCATCCCAATCGCTGGTAGGCGAAAGCGTTGACAGCCATTCGGACGCGGCTGTTTTGGCCGAGTCGATGCCCGCACTCACGCAGGCATCACAGGCATCACAGGCATCACAGGCATCACAGCCACTCTCAACCCTGCTGACGCAGCCAGCCCAGCTCAATCCGTCCCGGACAACCTCAACGGCCGCGCTGATTAACGAAATGAATGCGACAGCACGACTGGGCACGGCTTCGGCTGCTCCGTCTCGCAATCGCCTGGCTCAGGTGACGTCGGTTTCCCAACTGTCGGATGTGCTGCCGACAGACTGGGCCTATGAGGCATTGCGATCGCTGGTCGAGCGTTACGATTGCCTAGAAGGCTATCCCGATGGTGGATTTCGGGGCAACCGCCCAATCAGCCGCTATGAATTTGCGGCAGGTCTCAACGCTTGCCTAGAACGGGTCAGCGAACTAATTGATAGCGCGACCAACGATACCGATTTGGCCCAACTGCGCCGCCTGCAAGAAGAATTTGCCACCGAACTGGCAACCTTGCGCGGACGGGTGGATGCCCTTGAAAGCCGCGTTGACGAAGTAGAAGCCAACCAGTTTTCGACCACAACCAAGCTGTTTGGGCAGGTGGTGTTGGGGGTTCAAGACCGCAGCGACAACACCTTCCGCTTTTTCCGTGACGAATTTGATGATGAATACAACACCAACATCATCAGCAACGTTCAATTTACCTTGCTCACCCAATTTAGCCCGCGTAGCCTGTTGATTACGGGGCTACAGGCAGGGAATGGCAGCACCCTCACTGGTCGCCCGGCCCTCAACACCTTTGTGGGACTGAGCTATGAAGGGGACACCGATAACGAAGTTGAACTCAGCGACCTCACCTATCGCCATCTGGTCGGTGATGATCTAGCGCTGATTGTGGGCGCAGTGGGCGTCAACGCCGTCAACGTTTTCCGGGGGGCTAACCGGGTTGAGAGTGCAGGCTTTGGGCCGCTGTCTCGCTTTGCTCAACGCAACCCCATTGTCAGCATTGGCTCTGGCGAGGGTGGGGTCGGGTTTGACTGGCAGCTCGCTTCTCGCATTAGTCTGCAAGGGGTCTATTCTTCTAGCCTGCCGACGGATGCAGCCGAAGGTGGGTTATTTGGTGGCACCAACAACTCAACGGCGATCGCCACTCAGCTTGTGGTATCACCCTTCGATAACCTGGATCTGTCCTTCCAGTACGTCAACTCCTACTCTCCCTTTGGGCGTCTAGGCACGGGCGTAGGCGATGACCAGGTAGCAGTGCTCGACGGTAACACCTTCCGTTCGCCGATTCAGACCAATGCCTTTGGTACAGCGGCCGAGTGGCGCGCAACGCGAGGCGTCACCCTAGGCGGCTGGGTCGGGTTTACCACCTCCGACCTGCTCGGCAAGTCGGGCACCGTTGAAACCCTCAACTGGATGGCCTTCCTCAACTTCCCTGACCTATTTGGTGAGGGTAACCTAGGCGGGCTTTATGTCGGTCAACCTCCCCGCATTATTAGCAGCGATCTACCCGATGGGCGTAACTATCCCTCCTTGGTGAATGAAGGCAGCTTGACTGGAGACGGTGGTCAACCCTCGGCAACCACCCACGTCGAGCTGTTTTATCGCTTCCGTGTGTCTGACAATATCACCCTGACACCAGGGCTGATGGTGATCTTTAACCCCGGACACAATAGCGACAACGACACCATCACCATCGGGGCACTGCGTACGACCTTTACGTTCTAGCCGTTTGATGAGTGCAGGACGAGGTCATATCCACGGCCTCGTCCTGTTTGCCACGGCTGGATCAAACGCTAAAACTAGCAATCTCACCCCTGCATCTTCCGTAGTCTTGCGAGGGTAAGCTAGTCTAACCAAGTGATAAAACGAACTGTAGCTGTGACAAATTTGCCCAAAAACTTGCCCTAATCAGGAACTTTTTAGGGCGGAGGCAATCTATAAGTCAAATCGATCAGTTTAAAGGGTCTATCTGCCATTGGACTGTCGGCGGCTTGTCAACATTGCCATACCGTTTTTGTGCGAGGCTGCGCCTGATTTCCCCCGGCGATCGCCATCCCCCTTGCCAAAGGGAGACTCCAGGGAGTCATAGATTTAGCGCATCTTCATAAACATTGGTATCACAACGCTGATGTTCGGTTGCACCGTTATCGATGAACAGGTCGCGTTTCCCCGTAACCCATAGGTTATTGCTTCAACACTGGCAGGCCGTGCTCAGGATAATCTCTATCAGACATTTGGCTAGACCGTTTAACGCTGCATCTATGGCATTCCAGGGCATTCCAGCTGTGGCATTCCAGCTATGACATGGCCCGCTCAACCATCGGCCGGAGCACTGCACTCATCATTAGGTGTGCGTTTTCGCACGTGAGGGCTGCGTTTTCTCTAGGTTTATTGCATCGTCTAGACTGCTGATTGCGATCCGCTGTGTTTCTTATTTGGTCATTCACCCTTTGAGGATCTTCACCATGACGAATCGAACCAAAACCTACGTTGTTGCGCTAGGGCTACTCGCCGGAACGTTGGCGATCGCTCCCGCTGCCCGAGCTCAAATCTCGGTTACAGGCGGCAACACCACTGGGCAAGCTGCGTTTTTCGTGCCGACCCTGACCCCCCAAGGCAACGTTCGATTATTCGATACGCAAATCAACACCCTGCGCCTTGAAACCCCCAATGGCATCACGACCACCTCTATTTTTACCCCCAGCGCGGCTAGCTTTTCCGACACCAACAGCAGCGGTACCCCCAATGCGGGCGATACTGGCACCCTACAAGGCACCCTCGCAGGGGTAGCGTTTGCGGCCAACGGCACACCCGTTGTGTTTTCGGGACGCCCCACAGCGCTCAACTTCACGCTCAATAGCTTTAACAGCAACATTGGCACTATCGATGGCACGCTCATCCGTTCGGAAACGCCGGGCGCTGCCCCCCTCGTGTTTTTGCCGGGCGTCGATAGTGAAGCTCTCACCCTACAAACCCCTGGCTTTGTGGATGATGGCGGTCAACTACAGTTGGGCGACTTCGCCGCTGCTATCAACACGGGTGTGATTGGCTTACCATCTACCTTCCAGTTTCTAGAGAGTGGCTCGGGTGGTGGCACTACCCCACCCCCGACCGATACACTGCTGCGCCGCATCCGCTTTGACTTCCGTGGTGAAAACGTGCTGGCGGGCGCTGGCACCGACCTCGACGCCACCGATGGCACCCTGCGGTATGTTGGTCCTGTAACCGAGCGTTTCCGGATTCAGAGCGTCGGCACCCGTCGCAACTCTGAATTTAAGATCGATGGCGACTTTGGCGCACTCGACCTCTCCCTGAACGGCCCCATTGAAGTCGAGCAAAATGGCGTCGTTGATCCGCTACAGCCGATTGATCGCTATCGCATTCGTGGTGAAGCTGAAGGTGTTTTCGCCTTTTATGGCCCGACAACCTACGGATTTAACGGCGTCGCTAATCGCGATACGCGATTTCAGTTTGAGCAAGAAACGGGCTCTTTGGACGGGCGCAGCGATGGCAGCGTCAATTTCTTTGCGGCCGCTGGTCTAGAAACTGTAGACACCAATAACGACGGGTTTGACGATTTTGAAGGATTTGACTTTTCCAGTGACTCCTTCACCATCATCGACAACAGCAGCATTAGTTTCAACTTTAGCTGTAACCTGTGCGGCACCAATCTTGTAATCGGCAGCCCGATTGTCGTCGGCGGTACACCCATCGTTGTGGGTAGCCCGATTGTGGTACCCGTGCAGCCCAACCAACCCTCCGGTGGTCAAGGCGGTCAAGGCGGTCAAGGCGGTTCAAGCGCTGGGGGCACAACCGTCATCAACACCTATATCAATGTCAGCTCGGTCAATAGCGACCTGTTTACGTTGGTTGGGTCTAGCGATACGGCACTGTTCCAGTATGGCTATGTGACGGGATACCGTTATCTGGTCTTGGGTCAGGGCTTGCGTCGGGGACAGGTGTTTGTCCGCGTTGTCGAACTCAATGGCGATCGCTACTATCTGGTTACGGAAGGTCACGGGGGGCATGGTCGCGGTCGCGGTCGCGGTCGTGGCTTGGCCCGTGGTCGCCAGTCGATTTTGGTTGCCTACAACCAAGTTGGCCCTGGCAGCCGCATCTTCCCTGGACTGGTGGGTCTGCGCGAAATCTCGGCGGCTGACCTCGAAGAGCTCAATCTGGATGATGACACTGTCGGGTTTGAAGATACCACCGACGAAACCACGGATGATGCCAGTGATGACACCTCTGTAGACACCACCGAAACAACCACCGAAACAACCACCGAAGAAACTACTGACGAAACCACCGAAGCAACCACCGACGAAACCACCGAAGCAACCACGGATGATGTCAGCGATGACACCTCTGTAGACACCACGGATGACGCCACCAATGGCACTACCGATAACGGCAGCAGCACCGGCGTCACCGTGATTCAAGGTCTCGACCAGCTATAAGCTTCTGTGAGGTTTGCTGAATGGAGGCGATCGCCTCCATTCAGCTCCACGTTCCTTTGATGAACACTCTAGGACGTCTTAACGAACCGATGACCGAGGTTTCTCTTGAAACCCCGGTCATTTTTTTACCCGTCTTGTGGCGGCGCGCCCCTGCATTTTTGCCTCTCACAGCGGTATCCCCCCTGGGGCGATCGCCACGCGCTATAGTCGTTTTGTGTATTCACCTCTATCGCACTCACCTCTACCGCACTCACCTCTACCGCACTAGATTATGCAAACGGCTGCTCCAACTTCGATTCCACGCTATGACACCGACAGTTTGGCGATTACCTTTGCCCCCCTGTCGCTAGAGGAGGCCTATCGTCTCGCCGATGACCCGGCCAATGGTGCCATTGTGGTGATGAGCGGCATGGTGCGCAACCAAACCGACGGGCAACCCGTTGTGGCCCTGGAATATCAGGCCTATGAACCGATGGCGATCGCCATTTTTCAGCAGATTGCGGCCGACATCCGCCAGCAGTGGAACGACGTAACTCGCGTGGTGATTCACCATCGCACTGGTCGGCTTGGCATTGGTGAGATCAGCGTATTGGTGGCTGTAGGCTGCCCCCATCGTCGCGAAGCCTTCGCCGCCTGCCAATATGCGATCGACACGCTCAAACACAACGCCCCCATCTGGAAAAAAGAGCACTGGGCCGATGGGTCGAGCAGTTGGGTCAGCATTGGAGCCTGCGAACAACCTGGACAAGATTGCTGAAATTCTTGAAATTGACACCTGCCATCAGAATTACGAGGCATTATCTCGCGACATAGATTACCTGAGCTGTCCCTAGAATTTCGTTGCGCCGAATCCAGTTTGGGCTCGTCTCAATAGCGTATTTGCTAACCAGATCTACTTCGCGTCCTACGAGGTCTTCTAGCTCATATTTCATTTTGGCTAGTGTCATTAATCCGCGTTTCGCGTCTGGTGCAAAGCTGATCAGAACGTCAACATCGCTGTCAGGGCGAAAATCGTCTCGAAGAACAGAACCAAACAGGGCAAGCTCACGCACCTTCCAGCGTTGACAGAATTCAACGAGCTTGTCGTCAGGAAGTTGAATGTTAAGCGTGAGCATGATTGAGCCTCCTCTGATCAAAACCTGAGTATTGGAGCGCATCAGAACTGGCGTCGCGCATTTGAGAGCTTTCACTGCAAATTTTAACGACACACCCATTAGACTACAGTAGTCTAACGGCGGGCGGTACGGTCGCATCTCGGCGCATAGAGCTTGGGGATAGACCTTGCATTCAGCAGGTGGGGATGACGGTTTATGTTTTCCGTCGGTTCCATAGTTTTAGCCCTTCAAACCAGAAAATACTGACAACCCCAGAAACAAGACTGACTAGCAAATCATCGATATGCAGAAATGAAAAGCTGAACAGATGTCGTAGCAAAGGAATATAGAGAACCAAGCCCAAAAAGATCACCCCACCGCCGATTACCCACCACAATGCTTGATTAGGCGATCGCAGCATTTCTGGAATGGTGCGCGACCAGGAACGATTGGTCAAGATCATGGCCAGGTTCGAGATGATCAGGGTGGTAAATGCCAGGGCACGGGCATCAAATTCGCCATTGCCGCTGTAATAGGCGATCGCAAACACTGCCACCAGTACCACCAAAACACTGATGCCCTGAAGCAGCGCCAATTGTAAGGTGCGATGGCTAAACAAGGGCTCTTTTGGGTTCCGGGGTGGGCGGCGCATCACATTGGTTTCGGCGGGTTCGGCTTCAAACACGACGGTGCAGGCCGGATCGATAATCAAGTGCAGAAAGGCAATGTGGATGGGTAGGAGCACCAACGGCCAGCCGAATATCACTGGAATTAAAGACATCCCGGCGATCGGAACATGGACGGCTAAGGTGTAGGCCATCCCTTTTTTCAGGTTGTCGAAGATGCGTCGTCCCAGCTTGACCGATTCCACAATGGCTGAAAAATCGTCATTTAATAACACTAAATCCGCCGCTTCGCGCGCGACGTCAGTGCCCCGTTCGCCCATGGCAATGCCGATGTGGGCAGACTTGAGGGCGGGTGCATCGTTTACGCCATCTCCCGTCATGGCCACAATTTCACCCGCCTGTTTCAAGGCATTGACGATCGTTAGTTTTTGCTCGGGGACGACGCGAGCAAAAATGTTGGTACTTTGAATGCGATCGCGCAGTTCAGCGTCACCCATCTGCTCTAGTTCTTTTCCTGTAATCACCCTATCCCTGGGCGTCAGTCCGATCTGACGGGCAATATTCTGAGCGGTTACCGGATAGTCGCCCGTGATCATGACGACGCGAATGCCCGCGCTATAGCATTCGGCGATCGCGGGTGCGACGGTCGGGCGGACTGGATCTTCCAGACCGATCAGCCCAACAAATTCAAACTCAAAATCATGCTGCTGAACGGGTAGCCGATCATCAAATTCTAAATGCGACAAGGATGGGGACGATTCAGGGGAGTGGACTTTGGGCAACGCTCCGACTTTGCGCCCCTGGGCAACGCCCAGCACCCGTAAGCTTTCTTGGGCCATGGCCTGGATGTGTTGAGCCAGTTCCTGTTGCTGTGGGGCACTAAAATGGCACAGATCGGCGATCGCCTCGGGTGC
>DATNOW010000752.1:0-2948 GCA_036703515.1 Chroococcidiopsis sp. | reverse complement strand
AGGTGCGGGACTTGAAAGTGTGGGACTTGAAGGTGCAGTACTTGAAGGTGCAGCGCTAACGGCGCTTATGGGCTGGGTAGAGATGCCGTAGCGCAACCCGGCGAGTGTGTTTGTGGGTGCGCCCGTCCATTGCAGCAGCGTGTGGCGCAGGTCGCCCCAGCCTTGGGCGATCGCCCATTGCAAGTGACCGTTAGGACGCGTCTGGGTTTGCAGCGGGCACCGCAAAATGCCGTGATGCTGAGTGAATTGGGCGATCGCCGCTTTGATATCGGCCACCCGAAAGGCAATATCGACCACGCCGGGTGGATGGCATTGCAAATAGGTCGCCACCTCACTCTCGGCCGTGAGCGGTGACGATAGCACCAGACAAACGCCGCCCCGCTGGACGATTTCGGTATGGGTATGGGGGGTAAGGTGGTGGGCGATCGCCTCACAGCCCAATGTTTCTATAAACCAGTTGCGCCACGTTTTGGCATCGTCCACATAGAAGTGGACGTGATCAATATCCATTATTTAATTACAGCGCACGATATTCACTGGTCTTGTTGATTCACAAGTCTTTTGTCGGCACGATCGGCACGGCTCTTTGGCAATAAATGCCGGCTACAGCTCGACAAAGTCGTATACTACAACACCCGTATTGGGATCATTAGACACCGCTACGTAGCCCGTTTTAACCATAGCTTTGAGGGTGGCCTCGACCTCTTCAAATCCCGAACTGGTATCGAGTACACCTTGCGTTACAGAAATCTTGCCGCCCCTGGCTTGCGCCGCTCTGAGCAATTGCAGCATGAGTTCGTCTTCGGTAGGTTTAGCGGGCGCAGTTTGGGGGTTGACGGGCGGAGTCGAAACAACCATTTCAGGGTTTGCAGTCGTCAGCATCATGCCGTTAGGCAGCATCCCAAATTGCATCCGCACACGGTTGTTGTGGTCGTTGACCATTTCGGGGATCAGCAATATATCAATCACTTGCCCGATGCCAAACAGTCCGAATGTCAGCAGCCACACAATGCCTGAGAGGTAGCGCTTGTTGTAGATGCGATGAATACCCCCTATTCCAAATATCCACAGCATCCACAATACGTAACTGGTGCCGATCTGGTTCATTGAGGGCGGAAATCGATTGGGTTGCATAAAATCGTTCCGTCTTGATCAAACGCTTGCTAAATTCCATGATAGGAACAACCTCCGTTTTGTTCGCGACTTTGTTAAAGGAGCGATACAAGGTCAAAGCGATAGGGTAGCGTGAAGAAGATTTGTGGTGGAGCGTTGGGTGATGGGGCGTTGGGTACTAATCACTAATCACTAATCATGGGTCATACGTGGAGCAAGCCGCAGATGAAAGCGATCTGGACAATCGGGCTGTTGGTGTGTGGCGGTAGTTTATCGTGGGCTGGGCCATTGGTGTTGCCGGGCTGGGGGTTATCTGTTTCTGCTCCACAGCCGGATAAGGAGTGGCGATCGCCTGCTGAGCGGAGCGAGACCGAGACCGCCCTTGATCCCTTTGCTAAAACTACGGTTAAGGGGGAGAGTGCTCCCAGCGATTCCCGTGTTCCCAATCCTCCCAATCCTCCTAGCGATCCCAATGCTCCCAATGCTCCCAGTGATCCCGGTGCCTCCCGTGCTCCTAACGGTTCCAGCGATCCCGACTTCCCGGATGATGTAGATACGACACCGATCCCCGCTGAGGGTGGGCTGGTTGGGCAATCGGAGGGCGATCGCCAGCAGCTTTTGATCGAGGGCGATCGCCTCTGGCTACAGGGGCAGCGTGAACAGGCGGAATTGCTGTATCGCAAGGCCAAAAATCTGGGGCAAGCGGCGGTGGTGCGCGATCGCCCTGTGCCTATTTTGGATGCAGCGGCGCTGCCGCCTGCGGGGCAAGTCTACTGGCGGGAAGCGGAAGCGGGACGTGATGCAAACTTGACGACGCGGATGCTGGTGCCGCTAGAACTGCTAACCCGAGACTATCCGCAGTTTGTGCCGGGGCAACTGCTCTATGCCGAACTGCTGAGCGATCGCGATCGCCGTGAAGATGCACTGGCGGCTTTAGAACGGGCCACGATGCTCTTGCCCGACCAGCCCGATCTGGCGCGGCTGCGGATCAACACCCTGGCAGCAAATGAACAGTGGCTAGAGGCCTCGATTGCGGCGCGTCAATTTGCGTTGCTGCATCCAGATGACGCTGCGGCCGCTGAGTTTAGCGAACTGGCTGAGGTTAATTTAGACGATCATCGTCGTCATCTGCGGCGACGGCTAGCGGGCAACGCGATCGCCAATGGCATCATCGGCACCTTGGGCTTTATTGCGACCGGCGGGCTGTTTGGGCCGGTGTCTACGATTCAAACCACGGTGCTGCTGCTGCGGGGTGAGTCTGCGGTGGGCGAGCATGTCGCCGCCAATCTGGCTGAGCGTCTGCCGATCGTGCATGATCCGCAGGTGGTGGAGTATGTCAACGACATCGGGCAGCGATTGGCGGCGGTGTCGGGGCGCAGTGAGTTTAACTATGCTTTTTATGTCGTGGCCGATGATGAACTCAATGCCTTTGCGCTGCCGGGAGGGCAGGTGTTTATCAACACGGGGGCGATCGCCCGCACCCGTTCTGAAGCAGAGTTGGCTGGGCTGATTGCCCATGAGTTAGCCCATGCCGTGCTGTCCCACGGTTTTGAGATGGTGACACGGGGCACCCTAACGGCCAACGTGCTGCAGTTTATCCCCTATGGCGGCATTGCCACCAATTTAGCGGTGTTGAGCTATAGCCGCGAGATGGAAAGTCAGGCCGATGCCCTAGCCACCCGGATGTTGGCGGCATCGGGCTATGCGGCCGACGGCTTACAAAATTTGATGATCACCCTGCGCGATCGCCAGACCGACTATCCCCTAGAGTGGCTTTCAACCCACCCCGACACCCGCGATCGCGTCGATGCCATCAGCACCCAAATCGAACTCAA
>DATNOW010000751.1:0-2051 GCA_036703515.1 Chroococcidiopsis sp. | reverse complement strand
CTGGTTCATAGGCGATCGCGGAGCACTTTGAGTTGAGGGCAACTTGAGTTGAGAAACCAACGAATGGGCCAGCCCGACGGCTTGCCAAAGCAGATGGGGAGCAGCGTCCAATCGCGCCGGAGCTGCAGCAAAATCGACCAAACGAACTGGGGAAACTGGAGTATGGCTGGGGTCAACCAAACGGGGCAGCGGGGCGCTGGGTATGCCTGCGCCCAACGGCTCGGCCTCTAGCGCATCGAGCACCGGGGTCAACAAGGCGCGGGCATAGCTGCCGTAGGCGATGCCTGCGATATAGCGCGGCGCGGGCGCAGACAAACTGGATACACCAGACGACCCAGACGCGCTGGGAGCACTAGACACGCTAGAAGAATTAGACGCACCCGACGGGGCAAAATTCAGCAAATTTAAAGCCTGGAGTTTGGCGACGGTGTGGGCATTGGTGCCACCGGCTAGTTGGACATAGCCAGGTAGGTTGGCCGCTAACACTTTTTGCCCCAGCTTGACGGCGGCGCGGGTGGCCCCCATGCCAATATCGCCGCTCATGGGCCGCCCGTCTGTCTGCCAAATCACCGGGCAGGGCAGAGGAGCCATGCAGTCATAAAGCTGGCGCAGGTAGTCGAGCAGACCGTCACCATCGGGGCAACTGACTGCCACCAGCTTGAGCTGCCCCACCCAAGGGGCGATCGCCTGCCACAGTCGCGTAAAGTCTTCGAGCCGTCCGACTTGGGTATGAATTTCGACCGCATCGACGCCATCAAGCACCAAGGGCGCGATCGCCGCCGGGGTAGAAACGTAGGCGCGGGTGGTAATGTGCTGGATCGGGCAAATCGGGACGCAGCGGCCGCAGCCATAGCAACGGCTGTCGATCACCCCCGATTCACCTTCGCTAGGAAAGGCGATCGCCTGGGCCGGGCATATCGACTCGCAGGGTCGGCTACAATCGGGCGGGCAAAGGGCAGGATCAAAACTGGCTTTGCGGAAGTGCGGATCTTCGCCATCGTTGAGGCTGACCATCAGCCACGGCAGCCCTTTGACCCCATAGCCCCGCGACTGAGCATCATTAATATATTGACTCGCGACTTGGAGCGCCTCGCGCGCCGAGGCAATCACCGCCGGGTCGGCCGCTACATCAACACAATCCGCACCGGCTAATGTGTACGCCAGAGTGAGATTTTGCACAGCAGGTAGATGCTGGAAGCTCGCACCACAGATGAGCTTAAACCAACGACCTTGCTCTAAAGATTGTAAGGGACAATACAAATCTGCCACCCTTACATGCTAATGGGTTACTGGAAAAATGACAGCCCAAACTTGAGAGCTAGTGTACTACGAATTCTTTGTCGATATCTAGGCGATCGCCCGACTTTATCCCATGCCCTCGAATGATCCCACCACTGAGGGGTCAGTGATCCCCTGGGCACAGAGGGGCACAAAATCGAAATCAGCCTGCTCTTTGATGGCTTCGCCAAACGATTTGTTAAACCCCTGTTAAAACCATCAGTAAAAGAGTTTTACAACTTATGTCTAAAACCCGTTGGATCGAGGATGATAAGAGTTAGAGGTTCAAATTGTTTTTCAGCTATTTCATTCTGCCCTCCATCCAGTTTCAACTATTAGGCGACGCCACACTGCAAGGGCTACCTTCAAAAGCTCAACTCCTTTGACTGCCCTGATAGCTTGAATGTGAAGACTCGCTCTCAAAAAGGATTTGAGCCACTATCAGCGTGTAGCTACGTCGATTCAACGGTTAATTTAGCAATTGATTTAGCAACAGTATCAAACGGCATTTACCGGCATTAAACAACACTAGACGACATTCACCGGCCTTTAACCGGCATTAGCGACTAGACAACGCACACCCAACTCATGCTCAGGGGCGATCGCATCGGGCGATCGCCAGTCGAGTTCTGTTTTCCTTCGCGTTGGATGTGTTTTCCCCTACGAGGACGACATCATGACATTCAAAAAGATTTTGGTGGCGATTGATCGCTCGTTACAAGGTGCCAGCGTACTCGAAAATGCGCTCGAACAAGGCACCCAGAGCGGGGCTG
>DATNOW010000750.1:0-3880 GCA_036703515.1 Chroococcidiopsis sp. | reverse complement strand
CTTCAGCGGCATGATGCCCAATTCGCCGGGCTTAAATTCGTCAAAGATGTATTGGGCGTCGTAGGTGCCGTAGTAGTCGCCCACCCCGGCATGGTCGCGCCCCACAATGAAGTGGGTGCAGCCGTAGTTTTTGCGCACGAGGGCGTGGAAGATGGCTTCGCGGGGGCCAGCGTAGCGCATGGCGGCTGGGTTAATTGCTAAAATGACGCGATCGCGAGGGAAGTAGTGCTCTAGCATGATCTCGTAGCACCGCATCCGCACATCAGCGGCAATGTCGTCTTCTTTGGTTGCGCCCACCAGCGGGTGCAAAAACAAACCGTCAACAATCTCTAGCGCACACTTGATGATGTATTCATGGGCGCGGTGGATGGGGTTGCGGGTTTGGAAGCCGACGACGGTTTTCCAGCCTTTTTCGCGGAAGAGGGTGCGCGACTCGACCGGATCAATTTGGTAGAGCGGGAAGCGGGGATCGGTGTCACGCTGCAACAGCCAGACCGGCCCAGCCAAGTTGACTGCGCCTTGGGCATAAACCACCGCTACGCCGGGATGCTTTTCTTCGTTGGTGCGATAGACGTGCAGCGCTTCGTGGATTTTGTCGTACTGATATTTTTGGGTCAGCTCTAACACCCCCACAAACCGCCCCAGCGGATCGTTTAAGCGCACCAGGCTGCCTTCTTTGAGGGGGGCAGCAACGGCTTCAGAGACGGGTAGGGTAATGGGAATTGACCACGGCAGCCCATTGGCCAAATACATCTCATCAACCACACGGGTGTAGTCAGCCTGCTCCATAAATCCGGTTAGCGGGCTGAAGGCACCGATCGCAATCATCACCAGGTCTGAGACAGCCCGTTCGTCGAGCTGCACCGACGGCAAATGGTCGGCTTTGTCGAGAAACAACTGCTGCTGTTCGCGGGTACAGATGCGATTGATCAGGTGCCCACCGTGGGCGGCGATATTGTCGAGAGTTTGGCTCATGGTGGTTTAGACTTTCTTTAGATTGTGGCTGCCACAATCGATCCTACCAGAGCAACGCAGACGATAGCACATTTACCTATTGACTTGGCGCAGGGGGATCGGGATCGTTTACACCGTGGAGCGATCGCTAGCGCTGCACCACAACTGGTGTGCCATAGGAAGCCCAGTCAAATAACCAAGCGGCGTGATTCACGGCAACATTGGTGCAGCCATTGCTGACCGGCGTGCCAAAACTGTTGTGCCAGTAGGTGCCGTGGATGCCGTAGTTGCCGTCGTAATACATGACGTAGGGGACATCGGGAATGTCGTAGTTGGGCCCTGTCATCCGGGCGGTGCGGTGCATCGATTGGATCTCAAACACGCCAGTGGGAGTGCGTTCGCCCGCCCGCCCGGTGGAAACGCTGACTGAATACACCGGCTGGTCGCCTTCCCATGCGGTTAGGGTTTGGCTCGATAGATCGATTTGAATCCAGCGATCGCCCGAATTTTTTAGCTCTTCAACGGCGTTGGCAATCCAGTTTTCATCGGCGCGGACAGCGGCCGCAGGCGTCGATAACAGGGCAGGGGCCGCCCAGCCCAGCGCCGTAGTAAGGCTTAAACAGACAGCAACAGATAAACGATGCCAAACCCGACGCTGGCGATGCGGCTGGGAATGTTGGCGAATCGTTTTAGAGCTATTCATGGCTGTTCTCGAATAGTGATCGGCTCAGTCGGCTTAATCCGGTAGGCACAGCGACGATCGCCTTGGAGAATGTGTTCCACCCGTTCGACCGTGACGCCCTCACCCAGTACCGACCGAAAGACATCTAGCTCGGCACCGCAAAACCCTTGGCAGGTCTGCGCGGCGGCGCAAATCGGACAGTGATTTTCCACTAATAGTAATTCATTCTCTGCCGCCTGAATCACGTCGGCCATATAGCCCTCCTGACTGCGCAGATGGGCGATCGCCTCGACTCGCTGCGGCCAGCTATCGGCCTGCATCTCTTCAAGCCGCGCTTGGTAGGTTTGAATCTGGCGAGTGCTGCGTTCGGCCACCAAGCGATCGAGCCCTTCCGCCCCAAACACCACCTCCACCCCGCGCAAAAAATCGACCATCAGCTCAGCGTGGGCATCGGGAAACCGCCCGTTGGTCTGCTCGGTGAGTTGCCAAAGTTTGACCGGCCGCCCTACCGGACGACGCTCTTGCTGATAGCTGACCAACGCCTCGGCCTTCAACGTTTGCAGATGCTGCCGCACCGCCATCGGTGAAATAGACAGCTCCCGCGCTAGCGCCGTCGCCGTTTGGGGGCCACGCCGCTTAAGCAGGTGCAAAATTTGATCCTTAGCTTTTTGTTTGGCATCCTCCATCGGTGTTCGGGTCATGGGTGGCGTCAGCGATTAGTGAATTGTTCGTTGCAATGGGTTGCTCGACTGGATTGCTCGATTATTATCCAGACGTTATCCAGGTGCTCAGAGAATGTTTGGAGAATGTTTGGAGAATGTTTGGAGATTGTTTAGGCGTGTTCAAATGTTCAAATACTGTTTAGAGAGTGTCAAAGATCGCAGTCGAGTAGCGATCGCTTCGCATTTGGCTTAAGTTTTCTTCAAGAAAAGTGCTGTTCATTTCAGCAGACAGGCGCTAAAGTTAGGTTATTTTGTCCACGTTTGAGAACGATTCACACTATGATTTGAGTAGTTTGAAGTCCGGACAATCACTTTATTGAAAGAATTCCTGAATATTAGTCTTGATTATTAATCGTCACATTATTTCTACTAAGCGTCTTTAAGATTAAGACAGTCAACATAAGCTGTTACGTTTTATCAGGTAGTGGGGTAAGGGTAGAACATACGGATGAGCAGCGATTCCACGGCATTTTTAGCGGGCTGTGCCATCACAGGAGTGGCGGCAGTTCTCTTATTGAGAGGCGGGTTTATGCCCGACCAGCCCAGGGTTGTTCAGCCGATTCAGCCACCTCCCCAAACAGCATTATCCAATCCACCGTCTGCGTCCCTGTCTGCTGGAGGTGCGCAGTCTGCCGATCGAGAATGGCAGCTAGCCCGCGACCTAGAGCGCCAGGAAGCTGTGGCCCAAGACTTAAAAACGCAGCTTGAGCGGCAGCAGACCCAAACCGATAGCCTCAAAGCCGAAGTGGATAAGCAGCGCGCTGAGACCGATAAGCTGATTATCCAGCTTGAGCAGCAGGTTAGAGAGCAGCAGCGGCTGATCGACAATATGAGTTTGCAGCAGCAGCTGAGTAGCGCCGATCAAAATCGTTCGGTTGAGCAGTTGCGCATGGCAGAGCAGTCGCGGGCGGTATCGACGGCCGATCAGCCGATGCGGATGCAGACGACTATTCTGTGGGTGGTGGGCATCACGATTTTGGTTTTAGCGGTGGGTGGGGGCATTATTTTGATCCTGCTGATTGTGTTGCTGACCCAGTCACAGCGCCGTTATCCCCGCCCCATGCACATCATCCACCCGATCGGGCCAACCTATCCGCTACCCGAGCAGGCCTTGCTGCCCCCGGCGCGATCGCCTCGGCGCACGGCCCAAGTCGAATATTTTGAGGATTAGCAGAAGTATTTGCCGTCCAGCCGAAGCGTGACCCAGCCGAAGCGTGACCCAGCCGAAACGCGACCTAGCCGAAACGCGACCTAGCCGAAATGCGGCCCAGACGAAAAATTACCCCTTCTGGGTTTTGAGCACGATCAGAGTCTACCCATATGGGAAGATTATGGAGGGGCTACAGTGAGATAGGGTGGTCTGATCGCGATACCGATCGCGGCTGAAACGCTACCTCGCTTCCCTATTGGTGGCTTAAACTTGCTGGACTGGCTTGAGAATCCCATGATTTACACGTTTAAACGCTGGCTTCGCGCCGGACTAATCGCAATTCTGCTGACCCTGTCCCTTGGGTTAGGCAGC
>DATNOW010000749.1:0-4602 GCA_036703515.1 Chroococcidiopsis sp. | reverse complement strand
CTGCTTCGGTTTGCTTGCGCTCGGTGATATCTCGTGCGATCACCAGCACTTCATTGTCGCCACAGACTACGATCCGCACTTCTTCGATCCGCAGATCGCCTTCGTCGAGGAACTGCTGTTCATAAACCTGCACTGTGCCGGTGGCTAGCGCTTGCTGAATATGCTCGATGCGCAGATCCGCGACATCGGCCGGTAACGCCTCGTGGGCCCGTTTACCAATCAGGTCGCGATCGCCACAATAGGTATGAAAACTGGGATTGCTGGCAGCATCGAGATAAATGCCGTCTCCAGACATGCGCACGACCAAGTCGGGTAATGCGCTAATTAGGGCGCGATGGGTGGCTTCGCTGCGAATCAAGGCCTCTTCCCAGAGCTTGCGCTCAATCATCTGTCCCAGTTGGGCCGCCACAGAGTTCATCAGCGTCAGCAGCGCTGGATCGGGCTGGCGAGCATCGGCAGAAAAGAAATCGAGTACCGCCACAACCTGCTGGTTAGTTTGCTGGTGGGCCGGCTGGTTTGTTTGCTGGTGAGATTGCTGATGCGAGAGAATGGGCACCCCAAAACCGGCCTTGAGCCCACACTGCTGAGCCGCCCGGACGCGCAAAAAATGCTCAACGTCCTCTTGGGACGTGTCTTGTAGCCATTCGGCCTGTTGGGTTGTCCAAACCCGTCCCGGTAGGCCTTGATTGGGCAAAAACTGGAGGTTGCGGCTCGCCTGTCTAAACGCGAGAAACTGTGGCTCGGCACAGTAATTGGCCGTATCGCAGTGTAAGGAGTTGCCCTCTGGCGACGGCATCCAGACTTCGCCATAGACCCAGCCTGTGTCTTCGCAGATATGGCGCAGTGTGGCGACGAGGGCCGTGTTTAGATCGGGAGCCTGGCTAATGTCTTGAGTAATGCGGTAAAGCAGCGGCAGCTCTTTTTGTTGCCATTGCTGGGACGTTAACGCTGGAGCGGCTGGAGCGGCTGGAGCAGATGAAGCGGCCGGAGATAGAGATGTAAACTGTTGCAGTCGCTGCCACAGGGTTTGGTTGAGATGGTCGCTGCTAATCACGCCCACAACGCTGGCATTGGCATCGACTACGACCAAATAGTGAATCCCATGCTGCTGCAAGAGGTTGAGCGCGATCGCCGGTTCGGTGAGCTGATCCCGCTGAATGCAGATCACGGGTGTTGTCATCACCTCAGCGATCGCCATCCCGTCGAGGGATCGCCCGGCGGCCAGCGATCGCAGGATATCTGTCGCTGTGACAATGCCTCGCAGCTCCGAATCATCTATGACCAGCACACACCGAGGTGGGGCGATCGCCCCAGCCGAGGCCGGGCGATTGAACCAGTCAAGCACCTCTGACACGGGTTGCTGGCTGGGCACCACATGCGGACAATCAACAATCACAGACTCTGCCCAGTTATCTGCAAAAAGAGAAGAAACCATTGATGTAAAGCGCAGAACTCAAGCGCAGCAATGAAAGACAATGGGCAAGGGTAAGCACAGGATGAGACAATTCACCGCATATCACCATCTTTCTCCACCGGGGAGAGCCAAATTAGGGAGAGCCAAATTAGGGAAATACTTGTTAGGGAGATCCTCGTTAATGAGATCCTAATCAGAAAAAATCAGGCAGAGCCCACCAGCAATTGCTGGCTCCACGGTCGCGATCGCCAAACGAACAACACTCGCTGGATTTTGCACGGCAAGTCGATGTCTTCTAGCATATCAACTCTTACTTTGCCCTATTTGCACCCCAAATCCTAACGGTAAAGCGCCCAAATGCACCGACAATCGCCTATAGCGTAACGCTGCCAGAGGCAAAAAACCGCGGTACACTAGTATCCCATCTGTATTATTGCCGTAGCATTATTGCCGTAGCGTCAGCCCAGCACTGCTCGATAAGCCCACCTATGCGATCGCCTATGACTCCTTTGGCTGAAGACCTCACAGCCCTTGATAACAAGCTATCCAAGCGCTACATCGAGCTTGATCCCGATGGCTATTTTTTGATTTACCTCGATCGAGAAGCGGGGCTAATCTGCGCCAAGCACTTTAGCAACGTGATCAACGATAAGGGCCTGGCCTGCGATCCCGAAACTGGCAAGCCACTGCCCACCCGTGGCAAGGTCGAGCGCACCGCGACAGCCATCTTTGCCGGACGGACGGCCAAAGAACTCTGCATCAAAATTTTTGAAGAAACCAAGCCCTGTCCCATTGGCTATCTCGACCATGCTGCCTACCTGGGGCGCGAATTTGTCAGAGCCGAACTGGCGCTGATCAGCGGGCAGGAATACATCCAAGACTAAGACTGACACTAAAAGACTGACACTAAAAGACTAAGACTAACGCTCTGATTGAAGGGGCTTGCGTGAAAATAAAATACCTGCGGTGCGTTAGGCGCTAGCCGTAACGCACCCCATAAATGGTGCATCCATGCCCCAGACGCGTTATCAACACCACGCCAGGAAGACATGCCCGGAACACTGTATGGAGTCGGGGTTGGCCCCGGCGATCCCGAACTAATTACCCTTAAGGGGTTGAAGCTAATCCAGCGATCGCCTGTGGTTGCTTTCCCGGCTGGGCTAGGCGACAAACCCGGCGTTGCCCAGCGCATCATTGCCGACTGGCTAACACCTGCCCAAACCCAGCTACCGCTAACCTTTCCCTATGTCCAAGATGAGACGACGCTGACCCAAGCGTGGGCGGCTGCGGCCGAGCAGGTGTGGCCGATCCTAAAGGGGGGGCAAGATGTTACCTTTGTCTCAGAGGGAGACATTAGTTTTTACAGCACATTCACCTATCTCGCTCAGACCCTCCAGCACCGTCACCCTGAAGTGACGATCCAAGCCGTTCCGGGCATCTGTTCTCCGATGGCGGCGGCCGCTGTGTTGGGCATCCCTCTCACGGTGCAGGCCCAACGCCTGATGGTGTTGCCTGCCCTCTATACCGTTGCCGATTTGGAAACAGCGCTCACCCAGGCCGACATTGTGGTTTTAATGAAAGTCAGCTCGGTGTATGCGCAGGTGTGGCCTGTGCTGCAGCGCCGGGGGGTGTTGTCTACTAGCTATGTGGTCGAGCGGGCTATGATGCCGGGGCAAACAATCTACGCTGATTTGAGCGATCGCCCCCAGCTAACGCTGCACTATTTCTCGATCCTGATTGTGCAAACCCAGACCCGAATGATAGAGAGCACTGGGCTCATCACTGCTGCTCAGGTTTGAGCTTTGCCGAGCATGGGTTCATTGGCAACTTTTCCATCGGTTTCACTGTCCACACCAGAGTGGGCTATCCTAGTAGCCGTTTGTCTAGTGGTCGCTCGCTAGGTGGTCGCAAAGGTTTAATCCCTACTCCCTGTGCTGACTGCACGTTCTGCCCACAGGTTTACTGGCTGATACTGGCTCTATGTCTCATCGCAAGTTGATCAGGTCGTTCATTACCACCGTTCGCCAAAACTGGCGGCAGCCCTCGTGGATTGCTGTTTTTGTCTCCGTTGGCATCCATGCCGTTTTGGGAATTGTCTTGCCCATATTGCCCAGTAGCTCAAAGGAGCTAGAAGAACCCGAAATTCCGAAATCGGTGGGTTTATTAGAGCTATCGCCCCAGGAGCAAAGTCGTCTCCCCGATTTTTCGGTGCCGACGGTATCGCCACCGCCGTTATCGTCTTCTAATGACAGTGACCTCTATTCTCTGTCGCCCTTGCCCAACCGGTCTGATCCGGTGCCTAATTCGCCCTATACCTATCCGTTCCAAGACCTGACCCGCATCTATCCGTCGCCCTACGGAGGGGCAACCCGTCGGCAGTCGCGCACGGGAAATCAGGGCAGAAATCAGGGCAGAAATCAGCCGCCGCCACCGCCGCCGACCCCTACCCCGACTCCCACGGCCACGCCTACCCCGACGCCTACTCCAACGTCTACGCCCACGCCCACGCCTACCCCTACCCCCACGGTTACGCCTTCGGTGACGGGCACGACGCGGAGTGACGCGTTAGATGGCTTACAGGGAACGCGATCGCCCGGTTCATCTAGCCCTGTGCCTTCCTCCACGCCCTCTTCTGCGCCCCCCGCTACAAATCCGCCAGCGGGCAGTCCATCGCCATCGCCGGGCTCCAATCCGCCGGATGCAGACAGTCAGCGCGAGCTCTATGCCTACAATGAAGCTGGCACTGGTGAGCTGGAAGCCGGAAACCGGGCTACAGGATGGTTTGCCGAACAGCGAGGGCGCACTTGGGATGGGCAGAATCGCCCCCCTGGCGCGGAAATTGTCGTCAACATTCCGCCGGAGGCCTGTGCCGAGACGATTGAGAACCTTGATCAACGGATTGCTTGGTTTGGGGCGGTGGTTGATGCCGACGGCAAGCTGAAGGGCGATCCCCAACTGTTGCGCAGCTCGGGCTATGCCGGCTTAAATCAAAAGGCGCAGGAGGCGATCGCCTCCTACGAGTTTGAAAATCCGACCGGTGGCGATCGCGCTTACTTTGTTGTCGTCCACTTTGAGCGTGATGCTGAGGCCTGTGCCGCACCCAGTGCGGATGGTTAATCACCGATGGCGAATAACCTGACTTAAACCTGCGCTGGCAATAGCTGTTTGACATAAACGCGATCGCAGCG
>DATNOW010000748.1:0-2723 GCA_036703515.1 Chroococcidiopsis sp. | reverse complement strand
CATAACCCATAAAATGCGGCTGCCCTACCTTTTGACAAACGTTGCAAACCCATGAGCGGGGCTGCCGTTATAGTCCATTGCCAATCATGAGCCATATCACCCACGCCATTCCTATAGAATAGATATATGATTCAGCCGCGTGAGGTAACCTCTGGTGGTCTCTGCTTCTCCCCGCACCAAATCCCTTTTCCTACAAATTCCCAATGATGTTGCACTCACCGTCACATCAGAACAGTTTGCGTCCCTGGCAGCAGCAAATCGAGAGCTACGGCTTGAGCGAACAGCAGCAGGAGAACTGATTGTGAACCCACCCACAGGCGGTGAAACAGGGCATCGAAATCTCAGCATTACAGGGCAAATCAGCGTTTGGTTTGAGGCCAATGAAACGCTTGGCTTGGCCTTTGATTCCTCCACAGGGTTTGAGCTACCGAATGGTGCCAACCGCTCTCCAGATGCCTCATGGATACGCCGACAGCGGTGGGAAGCATTAACCGCTGAGCAGCGTAAGGGGTTTGTGCCACTATGCCCTGATTTTGTGGTAGAGCTACGGTCAGAGAGCGATCGCCTCAACGATCTGCAAGCCAAAATGCAAGAGTATCTGGACAATGGCGCTCAACTCGGTTGGCTGATTGATCCCCAAAATAAGCGCGTCGAAATTTATCGCGCAGGCCAGGCAGTAGAAGTGTTAGAAAACCCCAGCGCAGTATCAGGAGAAACCGTGTTACCCGGTTTTACACTCGCACTCAAGCGTATTTTTGGGTAGCCTTGGCAGCTTCAACAAACCTGCACCGAACTGTTTAAGGTCTAGGGCATCGCTAAATCTAGGCATGAATCGCAAAATTTGCCGTTCATATTTCAATTCAACAACGCCATATTCCTAACCCATACCCCCAACGCTACACTAGACACAGCACGCTGAGCGGGTACCATGACGACCTCTCTTTCCCATCCTCAACGCCAATATCCACCGTTGCAACAGTGGCACCCCGCCACCTGGAATGATTACTGCGCCCTGCGCGACGACCCGACCCTAAAGCACGTCAAACTTTCATTTAATCAAGGTTGGTTATGGGTTGATATGGGCGGTGAAGGCATTAATCACTCCGGTTTCAGCGATTTGTTAACGAGTTTGCTTCTCTTTTGGGCAGCGCGGCATCCCGACACCGCGTTTCATTCCCTAGGGCGCTGTCTGATTGAAAAGCCCCAAACTCAGGCCTGTGCGCCCGATCTAGTGCTCCATGTAGGCGATGATGTGCCACGCTGGCAAGATGGCGACCCGAGACAGATTGATCTATCGCGCTGGCGGGTTCCTGATCTCGTCGGCGAAATTTCAGACACGACCTTGGTTTCTGATCTAGATGAACAAAAACACCTCTACGAAACCCTAGGCATCCCCGAATATTGGGTAATTGATGTAAAAGGTGAGCGCGTCTTTGCCTTTCAACTCAACGAAACCAAACATTACCAACTTTGCGAACACTCCCGCGCCCTAGCCGGACTGCCCATCGCACTTATAGCAGAAACAATCCAAAAACTCAGCACCGGCAGCAACACTAGCGCAGCCGCTTGGTTTGCCCAGGCGATCGCCCTCTAAACTGATTTGCCCTATGCCATCACCCTTCCCTGGAATGGATCCCTATCTCGAAAATGCTGAACTGTGGTCGGCTGTACACAACCGCTTGATTGTGGCGATCGCCGATGAGCTAGTCAATCACCTCAGCCAGCAGTATCGCGTTGAAATCGAAAAAAGGACATATTTCAGCGTTGCCGATGAAAGCATCTTAGTCGGCATCCCTGATGTTGCCATAATCACCGGAAAAACCCCAGAATTACCGTCTACCACAACCACTATTGCTCGCTCCGTGCAGCCGCAGCAGGTGCGAATGCCACTATCGGAAGAGGTTAACGAGCGCTATCTAGAAATTCGAGAAGTGGCAACAGGAACAGTGGTGACTGTAATTGAAATTTTATCGCCTAAAAATAAGCGAGCCGGTGAAGGACGCATCGCCTATGAACGCAAGCGAAATCAAGTGCTAGCCAGCGCCAGCCATCTGATTGAAATTGACTTGTTGCGGGGCGGTACACCGTTTCCGCTGGGTGGCGGCGACTTAAAAGACTACCGCATTGTCATTAGCCGCAGCAATCAGCGCCCCATTGCCGACTTGTATGCCTTTAGCCTGCGACAGCCGATTCCATCAGTGCCCATTCCGCTGCTGCCCGGAGAAGAAGAACCCTTATTAAATTTACAAACACTATTAGACTATGTATATGAGCGCGGCCGCTATCAGTTGGCGATCGCCTACACCCAACCTCCGCAGCCCCCACTATCAGAAGCAGATGCAGAGTGGGCTAAAACATTAACAAACGCGTAAACAGCCAATAGACAAGGGGTTTATGGAACTTTTCATAGGCTATCGGCAATATTGAAAGCCAATGTAGCCGTCCAAACAGATTGAGCAACCTAGAACGGTCATCTTGCCCGTGCAGGCGAGACGCCTGTACCACCCATTTTTACACTTCACTGAAAACTACTATCCAATTGCTTGAAATTGTTCCATCAGCCAACGGTTGACTTCCGTATCGTCGAGCATTTGGCTTTGCCCCAACGCCGCCTCGATTGTATCCATCGATAGTCCTGGCAGCACCTGCGACGATTGAATTTGCCAGCTACCGCCATCTTTTACAGCAAAAGCGATCATCGCAGCATTTTGCACATCTACCAC
>DATNOW010000747.1:0-4595 GCA_036703515.1 Chroococcidiopsis sp. | reverse complement strand
TTTGTATAACTTAATGATTGAGCACACGGAAAGGTAGAAAATCCTCTCGATAGCGTCAGCTTTCGTCAGGTGTGGGCAAAGGACGGACGAGAAATGCGTACTCGCTCACCACTTGATTGTTCATTAAATGTTCTTGAATGATGCGTTCGAGCACCTCTGGGGTGGCGCTGTGGTACCACACCCCGTCAGGGTAAACGACGACGATGGGCCCCTGCTGGCAGGCCCGCAGGCAGTTGGCCTTGGTGCGAAAGATACAGCTGGGGCGATCGCTCGTTGGGCTGTCTAACTTTAGCTCTTTGAGACGCTTTTTGAGATAGTCCCATGCGACTAGGCTATCGCCCTTATCGCAGCATTTGGGCACCGTTTGGTCGGCGCAAATAAAAATGTGGCGCTCAATCGTGGCCATCCCTAGCGCGTTCACCGATGCCATCAGCGCATCGGAGGCTCGTTTATCAGAATTCACTCGTGTCTCAGAATCCGCTTGTTTCTCAGAATCAATAATCATAGGCAACGGTGCAATCAAAATCAGGATTCGTCAACTCATCATATCAATAGCGCCAAAATCACTAAAACACCAGCCTCTGTCCATTCCACCACTGCTCCATAGGTGTCACCCGTGTGCCCGCCCAGTTTCCGATTGAACCACGCCGGAGTCAGTAGCGCATAACCGAGCCCAGCCCCAGCAGCGCCCAGCGCCAGCGCCCACAAGGTGCGGCCATGCAGCCCTAGGGGCAGGGCGCTGAGCCCCAGCATTAGGATCAAGCCTGGGACTGTATCGGTCATTGATTTAAGGGTGGCCTTGTGGAATGCCCCCTTGCCCGTGGGCTTGAGGTAGGGATAGCGGGCGATCGCCACCTGCTGTGCCCAGCGTCCCCAGCCGGCGGCCGCGATCAGCGCAAACCAGCGCATCGACGTGATATCGGCCAAGGCCACCGTTTTTAGCCCCATCAGGGCGATCGCCGCCATTGCTCCAAAGGCTCCGGTAGCGCTGTCAGCCATCACCTGGAGGCGTTTCTCTGGGTTTTGCACGGCCAGCCCATCGGCGGCGTCCATCGCGCCATCCAGATGCAGCCCACCCGTGAGCCATACCCACAGGCCTACCACTACCGCACTGCGCAGCAGGCTCGTCATGCCAGCAGCGTCGAGCAGGCGATCGCCCACCCCTAGCCCAAGTCCCAGCAGCACCCCTACCCAGGGCACCCAGCGCGATACCGATTGAAACTCTAGCGCCCAGCCTATAGGCACTGGCAGCACCGTATAAAAGGCGATCGCCGCTGTCCATTCTCCCAGTCGGGCTGCGACCCAAGCGATGACTGATTTCATGTCAACAGGTTTACTCCCCGATCCCAACCCGATCCCAACCCTGACGCCATCTCTCAGCCTGGCATATTAGCCCTGGCATATTAGCCTGACATAGATCAGCCTGGATTAGGGAGTCTAGCCCCAGCTTCTAGCCCTTCGGATTTCGCGAAATATCCGCCTTGACGCCCGATCAGAGACCCGCCGCGCCCGCCAAAAATCGTTAACACAGCCCCTAGGAATTAGATTCAGCACATTGGCTGAATTCGTATCCTGGACTTAGCGCCATAATTGGAGTTTGGTATTTTCTTGGGATTATGGAAACACGCTCACTTGGTCGCATCAGTAGGACGAAATTCAGTGAATTCAATTAAAAGAAACTCACGATTCCTGAGATAAGATCAGTTCAAGCGTGTTCGATCAGCTGACCTAATCGGTTTGCATTGTTGATCCCCGCCAGCATTATATAAAGCAATCTTTAAAGCTGTTTTCCTGACGTAGTGTGCCGACCTGAGCATGATTAGTTAAGCGCTTGAGAAATCAACGGATGCGTTTACAGTCATTCAGTTTTTGCTTACATTCATCGTTTCATTCCACTGTTGTCGAACGACCTGCGGGTACCCGGGGTCAGAGGTTTATTCTTTTATGAGTCACGATCAACTTTCCGGGAATAAGCACTTGCCCGCACCCTGCATCGTTGACACAGGCATCATTGTCAACAAGCAAGATATGCAACGGCTACTGGCCGATCTAGGGCGAGTCCGCTACATCTACAGTCAAGACGGCAGCTTGCTTAACGACGATGAAGGCTATGTGTTAGAGGTGTTTTCTGACCCTCAGCGTTCGACATTGGTCGCAAACCATACTCTTTATCTCAACGTCAACAGCTTTGACTATCTAGAGCTAAAGCAGTCGCCTGAGCAACAGCCCTGCTTTGACCTAGTTCAAGAAAATCGACTGCTGCGCCTGATTCCCCTGTCGAATCCTCTGCAAGAGCACACCAGCCGCAGCCTCAACGCTGCCGCCATCGAGGCTGTTGTAGCCGAAGTTCTTTCTGCGGGCTGGGATGTTCGACTCGACGACGAAGAGAATTTCTCTCTTTAAGCTTTGAGTGATTTTTAAAGCGGTCTTTAGAGCGATCGCCCTGCCGACTAGAGATCGATAACCTTAAGGTTCTGTCTAGCCTTGAGTCTCTCTAGAGCGTATCCGTATTTAGTACTTAAACATGTTTAACTAGGTGTTGTTTGAGCCGCTGCCACCGTTCGTTTTATGGCTAGATTCAGGGTTGGGCTCAAGCATTGCACTTGGCTGAAACCCACCTCTCGCTTTAAGATACTGACTGTTCTGCTCAAATTTCCCTAGGTTTCAGTTTGCGCTTCTCCTTTCAATGTCAGGCTCAATGTGGCCATTCTCATGCTAGGGCGGGTGTTTTTTCTACGCCCCACGGCATTGTAGAAACGCCTCGGTTTATGCCCGTGGGTACGCTGGCGACCATTAAAACCGTCACTCCCGCCCAGGTTAAAGACTCTGGTGCGCAGATGGTGTTAGCCAATACCTATCACCTCCACCTCCAGCCGGGTGAGTCGATTGTGGCCAAGGCCGGTGGGCTACATCGGTTTATGGGATGGGACGGCCCGATCTTGACTGATTCGGGCGGGTTTCAGGTTTTTAGTCTGAGCGAGCTGCGGTCGATTTCTGAGCAGGGGGTGAGCTTTCGATCGCCCCGTGATGGGCAGTTGATCGAGCTGACGCCAGAGAAATCTATCCAAATCCAGAATGCGCTGGGGGCGGATGTGATTATGGCCTTTGATGAATGTCCGCCGTATCCCTGCGATCGCGACAGAATGGTGGCCTCTACAGCCCGCACCTATCGCTGGCTAGAGCGCTGCATCGCAGCCCATCAGCGTGACGATCAAGCCCTGTTTGGCATTGTTCAAGGAGGAACCTACCTTGATCTGCGTGCCCACGCTGCTGCTGAGTTAGCAGTGCTTGATTTGCCCGGCTATGCCATTGGTGGCGTCAGCGTGGGGGAACCTCCAGAGCTGATTGAAAAAATTGTGCAGGCGACGACTCCGCTACTGCCCGCCAACAAGCCCCGCTATCTGATGGGGGTGGGCACCTATCGCGAAATGGCCCAGGCGATCGCGGCGGGCATCGATCTGTTTGACTGCGTCATCCCCACGCGCTTGGCCCGACATGGGGCAGCGCTGGTGCGGGGCGATCGCTGGAATTTAAAGAATGCTCGGTTTAACGAAGATTTCACTCCTCTTGATGACGAGTGTCCTTGCTACACCTGCCAAACGTTTTCACGCGCCTACCTCAATCACCTCCTGCGGGCGCAAGAGATCTTGGGTTATACCCTGCTGTCGATCCACAACATTACTGAGCTAGTGCGCTTTACCCAGCGCATTCGTGCGGCGATTTTGAGCGATCGCTTCACCGTTGAGTTTGCCGATTGGCTGCGCCCGAGCAGTGAGGAACGCCCGCCGTCCTCAATCTACCGCAAGACGGCCGGCAGTCCTCAGTAGGTGGTTAGGGTTGTATGGGGGCTGAATAGGGGCTGAATAGGGCTTACCGCTGATCAATTTCCACCAGCTTATGGCGGGATGACAGTCCTGATTTAATCCGAATACTGGCTCGCGCCAGATTAAATTCCTGAGCCAATAGCTGAATCAATTCAGCATTGGCTTTGCCGTCTACGGGGGGAGATTTTAGGTGCACCAACAGTCCGCCCTCATCCATCCGCTGAATGCTCTGGGTTTTAGCATTGGTCTTGACTTTAACGCGCAGGATTTTCGTTGCCACTGGATTATTGCCACTGGATTATTGCGATTGACCCGAGCCATGACGGTTTAGCCAGCACGATTGGGTGTAAACCCCACTAAAAAATCACGGCGGCAAGCAGCAGCACTACCCCGGCCACCCAGCATCCGACCATGACATAAAAAACAATCTTGGCGTTTTTCTCGGCAGCTTTGGTGAGCTGTTCTTCGGTTTTCAGCGAAACCAGAAAGTGTTGCCCAGAGTCGTCTGGTTTTTGGATGGTGAGGGTGTTGCCGTTATCGCTGACGGTGCCTACCACAAAGGCCCGGCGGCGCAGCGGCAAAATCGACTCGTAGTAGCGATAGCCCAACGTGCGTCGCCTCCCTGAGGGGTTGCCAACGGCGAGGGAGAACCCGCCAAAGGAAATCAACCCGCCCGAGGCTTGCTCGGGGCGAAATTCGTCCAAAATCTTGATGGTCTCTAGTTCAGCCCCTTCGGGATCAACGAAAATCGTGCCTGTCTGGTCATTAATT
>DATNOW010000746.1:0-4061 GCA_036703515.1 Chroococcidiopsis sp. | reverse complement strand
TCTGTGCGCCCCAACAGAGAACTGGACGGGCAAGAATTATTTAATCTGCGATCCTAAGGCAAACGCAGAACATGGGACATCTTTGGGTGGGGGCGCACCGATGTGCGCCCTCCGTGATCTTTAGGATTCGGGCTGGAGTTCCGCTGTCCGTAGAGAGAGCTGCTGAGTGCGATCGCCCCGGCGGATCGTCACCCGCAGGTTTTGGTTCAGTCCGGCGCGTTCGACCAAGTTTTGCAGGTCTTCGGCCCGCGTCACCGCTTGCCCGTTGATTTGGATGATCACATCGCCGCGACGGATGCCAGCTTGGGCGGCAGGGGCATTGGGCACCACACCCACCACCAGCACGCCATTGACTTCGGGGAGCATCACCGTCGAGTTGGGGTCGTCGTTGTTTTGCTTCGCCGTTTCGGTGGTCAGGGTGGCAATCTGCACGCCAATGTAGGGGTGCGCTACGTGGCCGCCCTGAGCAAGCTGCTCAGAGATTTCTTTGGCTTTGTTGATCGGAATGGCAAACCCGATGCCCATGGCGTTGGCCCGGATGGCGGTGTTAATGCCAATTACTTCCCCTTGCCCGTTGAGCAGCGGCCCACCGGAGTTGCCAGGGTTAATGGCCGCATCGGTTTGGATAAAGTCAACCCGCTTATCGGGGATGCCAACGGCGGCGCTGGAGCGATTGAGGGTGCTAATGATACCCAGAGTGACGGTGTTGTCTAACCCCAAGGGGTTGCCCACAGCGATCGCCCAGTCTCCCACTTTGATATCGTCGGAGTTGCCCAGCGGAGCCACCGGCAAATTGCCATCGCGCACCGAAATTTTGACCACAGCCAGGTCAGTAACCTCATCGGTGCCGCGCACCTCACCATCAAGGGTGCGGCCGTCCTTGAGCCTCACGGTGACGCGATCGGCCCGATCGACCACATGGGCATTGGTCAAAATCAGCCCGTCATCGCTAATGATGAACCCAGAACCCTGACCCTGCTGACGCTCTTCGTAGGGGCCTTGGGGGAACGGAGTATCGCCAAAAAAGCGACGGAAAAACGGATCGTTCATGAACGGATCCATCGGCGCATTGCGGGTGATGGTGCGTTCGGTGTCAATCCGCACCACGGCTGGCCCGACCCGTTCAACGGCGTCTGCAACAAAGCTGCGGGTATTGTTGGCGATCGCTGGCACTTGGGCTAGCAGCGAGCTAGAGTCCTCATTCTGTGGCGACGATGCGGCTCCAGAAACCAACCCGAGGCTGAGGGGGTGCGATAACAGCGGGTGCGATAGCAGCGCGGCCTCTACCCGACTGGGAACACCAACCAGCGCGCCAAGGGTCAGGATGAAGCCTAACAAGATGGCCAATACGCGAGTCTTGAGTGGTGGCATATGTGGCATAGTGAGCACGAAGTTCACAACAGTAATCAAAGGGGATAACGAAAGAGGGTAACGAAACAAACGACGAGACCAAGCTGGGATTTGTGTCTCTGCGGTATGTCTCGGTGACGTGTCTTGCGGTGTGTCTTTTCGGTATGTCTTTCCGGGACGTTAGCAGTCTCTGCGGCGAGAGAAGCGGCGATCGCTCTTTTGCCTGCGCCTAAAATGGCGGAGACGGCTAAAACGGCTGGGATAGATTAGGCTGTGAGTCCACCAATTTGCAGGATGCAAGCGAGCGATTCAAGACTGTATATCCACCGAATCAGATCGCGGTCTAATCTTAGATTTAACACACGAACCTGCCTAGAAGACTCAACTCTGGGAATACATTGAATACTCTAACGATTTTAGCGAAAGAACGACAGCGCCTGTGTTTAGGATGATTGGCTAAAGCGGCCGCTTGTCATCTTCCCTGCGGTAGATTATCAGAGAAACAGCCGGTAGATTATCAGGTAGATAGCCAGATAAGTTTGGGGGCAGGCGAATCGCTCCGCCGTGGCAACAGCCTCTCGATAGCGATGCTCAGAGAAGCCTTGGGATAGAATAAAAAAGCCTGTTTTGAGGTTTTGTTTCGTTCTCTTGAGCGTCTTTTAAGCTAGTGCAGCGTCAAGGCTAAAAATTAGGGCAAGCGTAGGTTGGGTAGAACGTAGTGAAACCCAGCAGATTCAAGGTTTTTGTTGGGTTACGCTGTTGCTAAGCCAACCTACAAATTTAGATTTGACTAAGTACTAGCCTTTCAAGCTGACCTTTCAAGTTAACCGGCACTACGTCTTCAGCATCCTGCTCTGCGATTTGCTTTCTGCGCCTACAATACCCATGACTCTTTCCGATCTCTCTCGCCCGTCTGATTCATCTGAGCCGGTTCATGATCATGGGCGCGAGCATTCCCATGACCACGATGCTGCGCATGATCCGAGCGATCGCCACCATCACCACGTCCACAGCGAAGAATCGCAGCGTCAGATCGTCAACCGCCTATCGCGGATCGAGGGTCACATTCGCGGCATCAAAACCATGGTGCAGGACGGGCGTGACTGTCCTGATGTGCTGGTGCAGGTAGCCGCGGTGCGGGGCGCACTCGACCGGGTCGCCCGGATTATCCTCGACGAACACCTGACCGAATGTATCGGGCGAGCGGCCAAGGAAGGTAATATCGGTGAAGAAATCGAAGCGCTGAAAGCGGCACTAGACAGGTTTTTACCCTAGGCGATCGCCCCTTTACCCTTCCCTCTCACCCACCCTGGTTGGTGAGCCTGTCGAACCACTCCCTCCCTCCCTTCTATGGCTCAGTTTTACCCTGCCCTCAACGACAAGCTCAAGGCGTTCATCGCGGAGCAAAAGCTATTTTTTACAGCCACCGCTCCGCTTGAAGGGCGGATTAACCTTTCCCCCAAGGGCATCGATACCTTTCGCTGCATCGACGACCAGACCGTGGGCTATCTCGATTTGACCGGCAGCGGCAACGAGACCGCTGCCCACCTGATCGAAAATGGGCGAATGACGATCATGTTTTGTAGCTTTACTGAAAAGCCGCTGATCATGCGGCTGTATGGGCAGGGGCGGGTTGTGCGGCCGCGTCACCCCGAATGGGCAAACCTGCATCCCCTATTTGGAGATGTAGCCGGGCAGCGGCAGATTGTGGTGATGGCGATCGAGGCCGCCCAAACCTCCTGCGGTACCGGGGTGCCGCTTTATGAATATCAGCAGGATCGATCGGAGTTGGTTGACTGGGCGGTCAAAAAAGGTGACGACGGGATTTATGACTACTGGCAGAAAAAAAATCAGACCAGCATCGACGGCTTGCCCACCTATCTCTTGAAAGACTAGCCGCCAAGGCGGTACTGTAGGGGCGCACCCTCCCAGTCTGTCTACCCGGTGAGCGAGTTCGGCAATGGTTCCTTTTTTTGTGCGCTATCCATGTTCTCAGGCGATCGCCGCGATCGCCCGCTGGCTGTTGCCCCTGCGCGTCTATGGGGTCATGGTCGTGATGGCGGTGGCGTGCCTGGGGCTAACCGGCTGCGTCCACTCCGAAACGGGGATTAGCATCATCGACCAGCACCACGGCGAAATCGTCCAGCGCATCCGGGTGAGCGAGTCGCTTAGCACCTTTAGCGGCACACTGGCCCAAGACTGGCTCAACAGCGTCAAGCGGCGCACCCGGCAGCTTGGCGGCCGCATCCAGTCACAGAGCGCGGATGAAGTCGTCGTCAGCCTGCCGTTCCACAATGGCAAAGAGCTAGAGCAAACGTTTAATCAATTTTTTCAGCCGCTGTTGCCTGGGGGTTCTTCGGGGGGGACTTTAGGGACAGATCCTGACGCGCCCCCGGCCATCACCCCTGACGGCTGGCCAACCCTGGAGTCGCACCTGAGTCTCAAAGAGAGCAACCTGCTGCTGGTGTTACGCGATCGCCTCACCTATGACCTCGATTTGCGATCGCTGGGTGTGGCCGCAGACGATGGCCGCCTGCTGCTCAACCCCGGCTCCCTGTTTGACTTAGAATTTAGCCTGACTCTGCCCTGGGGTGCCCAAAGCGTTGGCGATAGCCTCACTCCGGCGATCGCCCCCGATGGCAAACAGCTCACCTGGACGCTGAACCCCGGTGCCCAAAACCATATTGAAGTCGTGTTTTGGGTGCCCAGCC
>DATNOW010000745.1:0-4679 GCA_036703515.1 Chroococcidiopsis sp. | reverse complement strand
GATTGACATTAGTTTATGAAGAAAAGCTAAAGTAAGCACTCGCAATCCCACGGTAGCGATCGCCATCCAGCCGAACCCATGCCATCGTTATTTCTCTTCTCTCCCTCTCCCTCCCCGGTTGGTGAGTCTGTCGAACCACTCCCGCTCTCCCGCTCTCCCGCTCTTCCTTCCTCTTTTGGCAATGATCCTGCATCGTGATTGTGCGCAGCCCCACCATCGTTGCGGCCGCACAACTCCCGATTTGCCCTAGTTCCGGCTCCCGCGTGGATCGAGGGCATCCCGCAGCCCGTCACCCAAGAGGTTGAAAGCCAGCACAATCAGCGTGATCACGAGCCCTGGAAACATAATTGTCCAAGGGGAGGAGAGGGAATAGCCGTTGCGAAAGGAATCCGATAGCATGGTGCCCAGTTCGGGGGTGGGGGGCTGTGCGCCTAATCCTAAAAAGCCTAGCCCGGCTGCTTCTAAGGTGGCTGTTCCCAGCGCTAGGGTGGCCTGCACGACGAGCGGGGCGAGGCTGGCGGGCAAAATATGGTAGAAAATAATCCGTCCGGGGGTGCCGCCCAGCGCTCGCACCGTTTGGACAAAGTCCTGTTCGCGTAATGACAGCACCATGCTGCGCGTCAGCCGAATGAAGATCGGCACCTGAATGACCCCGACGGCAATCATCACGCTGCGCAGGCTAGAGCCAAAAATAGTGGCCACGGCGATCGCCAACAAAATCGGTGGAAACGCCAGCAGAATGTCCGTCGTCCAGCCGATCAGCGTATCCAGTCGACCGCGGAAATAGCCGCCCACTAGCCCCAAAAAAGTACCGATCAATAGCCCCAAACCCACCGCTACCAAGCTAATCAGCAGCGAAATCCTCACCCCGTACCACACCAGGGTCAGCATGTCGCGCCCCAGCCCGTCGGTGCCCATCAAAAACGCTAAACTCGGCGGCTGTAGCCGTGAGGCAAAATCCCTGGCTTTAGACGGGTCGTAGGGGCGCAGCACCGGGGCCAACAGCGACATCACAACTAAGCCCACCGTCAACACCAGTCCGATCTTGCCCGAACTCGATCGGACAAACTGCTGCCAAAAGCGCTGAAACGGGGTAGACGGTTGGGTAAGGGCGGGGGCGGGGGAGAGCGCATCCATGGGGCAACTTGCAAAAAACACCACAGCGAAAGCGTTGCTAAGAACAAGAGCTGCTAGAAACAGAATAATCGCTCTGTCCTATATTGCAAGTATTGCAAGCAAGATGTGGGGAAGAGGGTGAAGGGGGAAGGGTAAAAGGGTATCTGTAGGGGCACACCGATGTGCGCCCTCAGAAAAATATGGGAAAGGAAAAAGGGTGAAGGGTAGAGGGGGAAGGCGTTAGGGGATGCGGTTAGGAAAGGATACCTCTAACACCAAGCAGCCGACATCGGTGCGGAAGGGGCCGTGGACTTCGTGGGGTGGGCGACTGGCATAATGTCCGGTTTCTAGCCACTGGTCAAAGGCCTGGTCGTAGAGGCGGCCGCTGACGATGAAAATTTCTTCGGGATAGGGATGGCTTTTGGCCCCAAAGGGGGTGGTGTCGGCTCCGGCATGAAACCGAGTGAGGCGGGTATATTCACCGGTTTCATGGTCGATGCTGAGGGTTAACGCATCGGCCATGCCTTCGAGCCCGGCGATCGCCTCCCATTGGCCTTGGTGGTTGGCATCCAGCGGGTTCCAGTAGGTGATTGTAGACTTGGGCATGGTAGTTGGCGGTGGAGTTGGGGGTGATCGGGGGCTATCGATAGGTTACCGCATCAACCGTGGCGCGGAAAAACTCACCCTGTGACTCAAACCGATCGGTGCCAAAATGCCAGCCTGCGCGGATCTGGGTCGGGACGGTGTAGCCCGCAAATTTGCCCTCACGCTCCAGGTAACAGCCAAAGGTGGCATAGTGATGGGCTTCCCCGTCGGGGTTGCCCCAGCGCCGAAAGCAAACCTGCTCGGGTCGCCCCGTTTCGCTGATCGTAATCATCAATTCGGTGGTTTCATGCCCGAGACCGAGGGTAGCGTGGGCATGGTTGTCATCGGGGGCGCTCCACGTGGTCACCTTGGGATTGCACAACACCGATGGCAGCCACACGCACTCACCCAGCATGCGCCCGATGCCCGAGCGGGTAACGTCGTCCCCCGAGGCCTTCATCACCGGAAAGAGACCCAGCAGCTTCCACTCCATGCTGCCTGCGCCATCGACTAACCGATCGGCACCAAACACTGGCAAGCCCCTCATCCAGGTGGTGGCTTGCCAGACCATACCGTGATTCCAGCAGATCACTTGCTCGGCCTGAAAAGGCAACCAATTTTTTAATTTAATCTCACCATGCATGCGCAGCCGCGCCGTTGAGGCGAGGGGCGTGTAAGGTGCGATCGCATATTTTAGGTAGCGTTGTGCGGGTTTGGGTAGATGCTCTAACAGCGCGTGCTCAAATACCTGGTCAGTAGAAGGGGCAGACTGCCACAAAGCATCAAGAGACCCATGTTTGGTTACCATAGAACCTCCTGAAGGGGATTTAGCGTTGCGGATAGTTCTAGTCTGAACTGGGCTAGTAAGAAACGATTAAGAAACGACGAATTGCGCTAATTTTGACTGTTTTTTAGCGGTGCTTTAGCGATTCTAGAAAAACAGTTTGAGGAAATGGTGAGGCGGGCTGAGCTGTCGTTAATGGAGTAGGATAGGCATCAATAAAGAATGGGAAATTCTGTTAGCCAGAGTCTTTTCAACGGGCATTCTGTACCTACATAGTCATTGCTAGCAATTGTTATCACAGGTATTGCCATCACACTGCCGTTATTGCCCAACGCTAATTCAGTTACGCCATACAGTCACGTCATATAGTCCCCTGATTCAGTCGCCGCCGATTGAAGGTTCATTAATTTAGCCGTATCTCTGCACTGCCGCACCGCCTAGAAAAGCGATGCCCTTTATTTAGGGGTTTCTGACTCTCGGTTTGTCTGGCTAGAAATGCGATCGCCCCAGACTTGCAGACATTGGCTGAGTAGCAAGTTAAAATATTTGCAAATATATACATTAGTTAACAAAATTGGTCGGCAAACTGAGTCAGCGAATTTTGCGCGATCGCTAATCAAATATTCGTTCTGCCGATTTCTCCAATCAATTCCGCTTATATTGACCCAGATTTAGTAGATATTGCCTCAGGAAATGTTGCTTTATAAAGTGTTGCTTTAGGGAGCGTTGCTTTAGAGAGCGTTTTTAGATTGCGGCTGTCAGTTCATGGGAGCTGGACTGTTGCACATTTCATTACATCTCGCATTACATCTCGCATTACAGCGTCTTTTTCAACTATGAAACAGGTTTTAGTAATTGACGACGACGCCACCTTTCAAGAGTCAATTCACTATCTGTTGCAAAGCGAAGGGTTTTCAACGGTTGGTGCGCCGGATGGCACCATTGGGCTCAAACTGGCGCAGCAAAACATTCCTGATTTGATTCTTTGTGATGTGCAGATGCCTGATTTTGACGGTTATCAGGTTTTACAAGCGCTCCGTCAAAACCCCGTTACTGCGACCGTTCCGTTTATCTTTCTGACGGGAAAAAACCGCCGCTCTGACCTCCGCCACGGCATGAATTTGGGCGCGGACGACTATCTGATCAAACCGTTTAGCGCTGAGGAACTGCTCGCTGCTGTCAATCGCCGTCTAGAAAAGCAGTCGCTGCTGCACTCCCAATCGCAAAAGCAGCTCACCGAGCTGCGCAATAGCCTGACCTACATCATTCCCCATGAGCTGCTGACTCCGCTGACGGGCATCATGGCGTCTGTGGCCGTGTTGCGGCTGCATGCGCCCGCGATGGATCAGGCGATCGCCCTTGAGATTGCCGACAACATTGAAGAATCGGGCAAGCGCCTCTCGCGGCTGCTAGAAAACACCTTGCTCTACGCCAAATTAGAAATCACGGCCCGCGATCCAGAGCGACTAGAGCGGCTCCAGCAAGAAAGCTTGGATCACCCCCAATGGTTGATTACAGAAATTGCTAGGCAGCAAGCGGTCAAAGCTGGACGCCTTGATGACCTTGTACTCGATCTGAATGATGCAGTCTTGGCGATGTCCGAGTCCGACTTTCATCGGGTGCTGGAAGAGGTGATCAACAACGCATTCAAATTTTCTGAGCCTGGAACCCAGGTTCGCATTACTGGCACAGCCGATGCGGATGGGTTTACTCTGACGGTGTCTGATCGCGGGCGAGGGATGACGATCGAACAGATCGCCAGCATCGGTGCGTGGATGCAGTTTGACCGGATGCAGCACGAGCAGCAGGGAGCTGGGATGGGGCTGGCGATCGCCAAACGCCTTGTCGAACTCTACGGCCATCGCCTGACGATTGAAAGCATCCCCGATCAGCAGACTACGGTGCTGATTACATTTGCCACGCGCCACCCGTCACCGTAGTCACCGCACCAAAAGACTGACCGGAAAACACCACCCCACTGCCGATCTATTCCCCCTTCCCCTTTCCTCTTCCTCCACCGCCCAAACTTTAAGAGTAAACTACGGTAAATCAGTCGATATTTAGTAGTTTTCTTGATTTTTTCGCGGCGCTTGTGTAATCATGGGCTTACTAAATACCGGCAAGTCTATCGAGATACCGTAATTAAGATGTTCGTGGCTGTTCATAGCAAGCGCCATCAGTGAATGGGTCTCGT
>DATNOW010000744.1:0-4130 GCA_036703515.1 Chroococcidiopsis sp. | reverse complement strand
GCCACCAGCACCGCTCTGGCCAACAGCAGCAGAGTGGCAATCGCCACCGTCACCACACCCAGCCCAATTCCCCCCGTACTCCCAGCCGCCGTTCCAGAAGCAGTCCCAGCCGCAGATCCGGCCCTAATCCCAGCCGCCGTTCCAGCCGCAGCTCCAGATGCAGCCCCAGCCGAATTGCCCGTGGGTCTAGGCGTAGCGGCCCCCACCTGGCGATAGTAATAGGTCAAGCTAGCAGCCGTGCCCAGGGTACCCAGATAGGTAGCCAGCAGCGGCCAGCCCTCTATCCCCCAGCCCCAGTGCAGCAGGCTGAGAGCCAGGCTGTTGCCCACAATCAAAGCAGGGGTCGCCCTAGCCCCAGTCGAGCCCGCAGACTGCCCCCGTCCCTGAGCAAACAGCAGCGTCAGGAGCATGCCCAACAGGGCCAGGGAGGCGATCGCCGTCGTGATGATTCCCAGGGGATAGCGCCAAATCGCGATCGCATCCATCATCCAGATATTGATTGGGATCAGCAGCACCGTAGCTCCCTGCACCATCCGCGTTGTGAGTTGCAGGTTAGGCGATCGCCCAGTCCATACCCCCGCCCCCCCAAAGGCCACCGTATAGCCCAGCAGCACCAGATATTGCCCAATCGGTGAAAAATTGCGCCACTGGCTGGCCGCCAGCACCCCCGACGACACCACCACCAAGAAAACACCCAAAAACAGCAGCCAGATGACACTTAGCTCCGACACCAAAGACTGAATCCGCTGGGCGACTGGCCCCGGTGGCCGTGCGGGTACCACAGGTGAAGCGGATGCTGTCGATCGGGTGGATGCGGTAGCTCCGGCGGGCGTGCTGGCTACTGGACCCCGTGGCGCGCGCGTGCTGCCCCCGGTTGGGCGCACCCCGCCCTTTGCTGCCCGCCCAGACGGGCTGGCATCGGTAATAAAGTCGGGGGGGCGGCTGACGGTAGCCTGCGCCACCTCTGGCAGCGGGCAAACAAGATAAAGCTGACACAGGTGGCGGATGCTCTCGTCAGAGAGTAGGCCCAGTTGCTGCCAGGCTTCTAACCCAGTCAGCAGTTCAGCCTGAGACGCATCGACGGTGATTTCAATCCGAATAGGGCGATCGCGATTTACCACGGCTCTTTGTTTTTGGGCGGGGTTTCTGTGAGTTTTTTGCGGGGTTTCTGCCGAATTTCTGCGAGATTTTTGCCGAATTTCTGCGGAATTTCTACAATTCCTCAATGTATAGCGCTTCTGGCGGCAATTCCCAGATGTATTCATCCAATTTAAGAACTGACCCGATCGCACTCGACTCGTGCCCAAAGATAACGGGACGATGCGGATTCATGCCGTCAGGTATGGTCGATGGCGCAATCGATATGAGATATTTGATCTTTCAGTAAATCCAGAGGGATTGATGCCCCGCCGGTATCCCGCCGTTATGAAGCTGCCGTGTCGTTTTTTGACGTAGTTTTCTCATCGGCGCTGAGAAAAATTAGTATGGAACGGTATCCTCACCCGCAGGAGAGTTAGGTGCATGTCAGTAGAAGATCTGAATCGATTTCTGACGGCCGTGCTAGACAGCGAGCCGCTGCGCCTGCGGCTGATCCATGAATGTGGCAATCGCGATCGCCTGCAATATATTGTCAAGCTGGCCCAAGAGCAGCGCTTTAGCATTACCCCCGAAGATGTGATCGCCCTGATCGCCCCCGACGAAACCTCGACCAATGGCGAGCTGGAGGTTTTTGAGCTAGGTGGCAAGCTGCGGCTGACGTGGTATCCCAACAATGGCGGCGAGCAAACGGTCGAGTTTGGGCGGGTGAATGACTATGCCAACATTTTTCAAAGTGGCGATCGCCCTTCCGAACCGCTCAACCCCGATGAAGCCGTGCTGGCCGTCGGCTTTTTAGCGATGGTGATCGACGGTGAACGCACCCCCGAAGAAATGCTGATCCTGGATGACTTTCTCAAGCATATGGGGCTGGCCAAAGACGCCAACCAAGACGTACGCCGCAAAATCCAACGGCTCTATCACCAAGAAGGCCCCGGCGCGCTGTTTAACGCAGCCAAAGCGGCGATGTCGCCCGCCTATGCCGAAACGGCCTTTGCCCTGGCCACCCGCATTGTCCTCGCCGACGACCAGATCCTCGACGAAGAAAATGACTGTCTGATTGCCCTAGCGCAAGCGCTGTCCATGCCCGACGATCGCGTGCAGCAGATTATCTCCGATGTGATTGTGCAGCATTCCGCCGAGCGCCTGGCTAATGCTCCCACCGGGCAGATTTTTGACAGCCTGGTGAGCTTTTTTGCGGCCGAAGGCTGGACGGTGGAGCTTGTCCAGGGTGAACCGACCCTGACGATGGGCTATGCCGCCAACACCTGCACCCTGACCTGTTTTGCCACTGCCCGCGAGTCTGAGCAGCAGCTAATCGTCTACTCCTTGGCCCCGGTCAAAATTCCGCCCAACCAGCGTGGGGCCGCCGCCGAGCTGCTGACCCGGATCAACTACGGTCTGACGATTGGCAACTTTGAGATGGACTGCGACAGCGGAGAAGTGCGGTTTCGCACCAGTCTTGACACGGGCGGTGAATTTCTCAGCGCTAACCTGATTCGGCAGTTGGTCTACACCAATGTCTTCACGATGGAGCGCTATTTGCCTGGGCTTGAGGCGATCTTAGCGGAGGTGTCACCCACAGAGGCGATCGCCCAAATCGAAACCGACCAGTAAACACCAGCGCAAATCTTCCCATCCTTCGTTTTTCTAGCTGTGGTGCAGGCTTCTAGCCTGCATTCTAGGAATAAACCGTTAAGCCGTTGTTTTAGAGCAGAAGCCTACGCGGGCAAGATGCCCGCACCACGGTAGCAATCGCTCTCCCATCACCTGCCAAGCTTGCTATAACCTATAGCTATAGCCCCTTTGCTACACTCACTCGCTACAGCCCCACTGCTAGGCGTGACGCCATTAACGCGTGGGCGCGTTACTGTATTTTTTTATTCACGATTGTCGTTTATTCACCATCATGACTCAGCGCATCAGCACCCTGCTCAAGACCGGCCAACCGGGCGATTCCGTCACTGTTCAAGGCTGGGTTCGCACCAAACGCGAACAAAAAGAATTTAGCTTTGTGGAAGTCAACGATGGCTCCTCGATGGCAGGGCTGCAAGCAGTGATCAATCAAGATCTGCCGGGCTATGCCGACCTGATCAAGCAGATTAATACCGGCGCATCGATCGAAATTGCGGGCGTGCTGGTCGAGTCACCGGCCAAGGGGCAGCGGGTCGAACTCACCGCCCAGTCGGTGACCGTCTACGGTGAAGCCGATCCCGATACCTATCCCTTGCAAAAGAAACGCCATTCCTTTGAGTTTTTGCGCACCATCGGGCATTTGCGATCGCGCACCAACACCATGGGTGCCGTCTTCCGCGTCCGCAATGCCTGCGCCACCGCGATCCACCAGTTCTTTCAAGAGCGCGGCTTTTTGTGGGTGCATACACCGCTGATCACCGCTAGCGACTGCGAAGGGGCCGGCGAAATGTTTACCGTCACGGGGCTCGATCTCAACGCTCCCCCTAGGGCAGACGACGGCAGCGTTGACTTTAGCCGCGACTTTTTTGGCAAGCGTGCCTACCTCACCGTCAGCGGCCAGCTTGAGGCCGAAACCCTAGCCCTGGCCTTTAGCAACGTCTACACCTTTGGCCCCACCTTCCGCGCCGAAAACTCCAATACCTCGCGCCACCTGGCGGAGTTTTGGATGATTGAGCCAGAGATGGCCTTTTGCGCCCTCGACGGCAACATGGAGCTGGCCGAAGCGTTCCTCAAGCATATTTTCAAGTATGTTTTGGAAACCTGCCCCGAAGATATGGAGTTTTTCAATCAGCGGATTGATAACACCGTCCTCGAAACCGCCGACAACATTATCAACAACGAGTTTGCTCGGATCACCTACACCGAGGCGATCGCCCTCCTCGAAAAAGCCGATCGCACCTTCGACTATCCTGTGTCCTGGGGGCTAGACCTGCAATCTGAGCACGAGCGCTATCTGGCTGAGGAATTGTTCAAGAAACCGCTGATTGTCACCGATTATCCGGCTGAAATCAAAGCCTTCTACATGCGGCTGAATGAGGATGAAAAGACGGTTCGAGCGA
>DATNOW010000743.1:0-2256 GCA_036703515.1 Chroococcidiopsis sp. | reverse complement strand
CGCTGACCACCTTTTTTTTGAAAGTCGGCAGCCTGATTTTTGGCGGGGGGTTGGTGATCATTCCCCTGCTTGAGCATGAAGTTGTAGAGCAGTTTCAGTGGCTGACGCGCACCGAATTTATCAACGGCGTAGCCATTGGGCAGGTCAGCCCCGGCCCCGTCGTCTTGACCGCAGCCTTTATCGGCTACAAGGTCGCTGGAGTGCTGGGAGCGCTAGTGTCTACGATCGCCATTTTTGCCCCCTCTTTTGCCTTCATCATGCTGGCCTCGCCGCTGCTGCTGCGCCTGCGCCAAAACGCCTGGATTCAGAGCTTTCTCAAAGGGGTGATGCCTGCGGTACTGGGGGCGATCGCCGCCGCTGCGGTGCCCATTGCCAGGGTTACGTTTGGGCAAGATAACCTGCTGCATGCCCTCGGTGCAGGGGTGATTGCGATCGCCGCCCTAGTTGCCCTGCTGCGGTTTAAGACCCCCACTTGGCAACTGGTGCCAGCGGGGGCCATCCTGGGGCTGCTGCTCAGCAGCCTGTAAACCCTGGCACCTCAGGCAATTCTGTGCTTATGATCCGTGTATGCCGACTTGTCGCCCTTTGCAACGCCAGATTTTATCGCCCCACAGTTTGCCCCGTTTCTTGGCTATGGCGATCGCCAGCTTCCTGCTGAGCTTTGCACCTGCAATCGCCACTCCAACCCACCCCCAAACCCCCTCCCTCGAGATTCCAACCGCCGCCGCCCTTGAGCAAGCGGTCTACGATCAAATCAACCAGCATCGGGTGAGCATGGGGCTTGCACCTCTGACCCTCGACCCGCGCATTAGCGATCGCGCTCGGGCCCACAGCCAGGCCATGGCCGAACAGCGGATTCCGGTAAGCCACTACAATTTTCGCGATCGCGCCCGCCAGATTCGCCGCATCGTCCGGTTTCGCCGCATCGCCGAAAACGTCGCCTATATCTTTACCCACCGCAATACCGCCGATCGGGCCGTGCAGGGCTGGTTGCAAAGTGCATCCCATCGCGCCTCGATTGAAGGCAACTACAGCATTACCGGCATTGGCGTCGTCCAGGGCGATCGCGGCGCGTTTTATTTCACCCAGATCTTTGTCCGCCCTCGCCGGTAGGTTGATCGGCAAAGCAGACTAAAATATAAGCCTGAAGGCAATCAGCCTCAGGGCTGGGAGCTGGTTAAGACTCGATTGGCAATAGGTTGGGAATTGAATAAGTCCCTCAAAACCGCGATCGCTAAACTCTAATCGCTAAAATTTATATGTAATGAACCTATTGATGCTTGATTTCCCCTGGGTGTTGCTGCACCTAACGCCATCGGCGCTAGTGCCATCAAAAGAAACTCTGTTTGCGGTCTCCCTGTTTCCCTATCTGGGTTTTCTGTGGTTTCTGACTCGCTCGGGGCAAACCCCCAAACTGGCGCTGATTGGTTTCTACATGACGCTAGTGTTTGTGGCGGTGACGATCCCCGCCGGAATCTACGCCCAAGTCGCCTATGGCGAATCACTGGCCAACGTAGACGCCTTGCATGGCAGTGCCGAGTCGTTTCTCACCTTGTCTAACATTCTGGTCGTGTTGGGCTTCCGTCAGGCGTTGCGGCATCGCCAAGAGCAGCAAAAGAATGCGGAGTAACTGGCTAGAATTTGGGCGCAATTACTTGTAATATCAGTGGTTTCAACAGGGCGTTAATTTCGATTTAAGATTTAAGGGCAAACGCTGTTGATTGAGGCTGTTGATTCTGTTGATTGAGGGATTAATTGGGGGATTGATCGAGGTGTTGATTGAGGTTGTGATCGTCGCACCGCTGTCATGATCGAAGATCAAATGGGCGTCTCTTACCGTGGAAGTCTGCTGCTTGGAGCCCCATTACCGGGCTCCCATCGTTTGGAAGCCCACTACCTGAAAACCTATCTGGAAAACCATTGTTGGATCGCCACAGCGCTTCTAGATGTCACCAACATGTCACCAACAGGGTTGGTTGTGCAGGCGATCGCTCCGATCAACGACGAGACGTAACCCATTTAGCCCCTAAGCCTACCGCTGATTGTGCTAATTGTGATGAGACGATAACTCGTTTGTTGCCCCTTAACGTGGGCATAGCCCGCCCGCAATCAGCATTTCGGTTCTACCCTAAGAGCGTTTGACTGGGTTCTTGCCGAGCTGAGTATAAAGCGATCGCCCCCTTGACTGAGACCAAACCGTGCGGTCATCTGCCCAACGTGATTTTTGCTTTCTTCCATTACCTCCATTCCATCGCC
>DATNOW010000742.1:0-2450 GCA_036703515.1 Chroococcidiopsis sp. | reverse complement strand
ATGTAGACAAACGAGCCATCGCTAAACACCGCCGAGTTGAGCGCTGCAAAATAGTTGTCAGCGACCGGCACAACGCTGCCCAGATACTTTTGGATCAGCTCGGGATATTCGCGCATCGCCTCGGAAATGGAGCAGAAAATCACCCCTTCTTTGGCTAGCTTTTCGCGGACGGTGGTGGCCACCGAAACGCTATCAAAAATGGCATCCACCGCCACATTTGACAGGCGCTTTTGCTCCGACAGGGGAATCCCCAGCTTTTCAAAGGTTTCTAGCAGGGTCGGATCGACCTCTTCCAGGCTGTTCAGCTTTTTCTGCTGCTTGGGTGCGGAGTAGTAGACGATGCTCTGGTAGTCGATTGGACCGTAGCCCACCGCTGCCCAGTTGGGCTCCGTCATTTTCAGCCATTGGCGGTAGGCCTTGAGGCGAAAATCGAGCATGAAAGCGGGCTCGTTCTTTTTGGACGAAATCAGCCGCACCACGTCTTCGCTCAAACCGGCCGGAATCGCGTCGGATTCGATGTCGGTGACAAATCCGTATTTATAGGGCTGATTCACTAAAGATTTAACGGATGTAGTCATTGCTGGGGTGTTCTCTCTCTGAGGTGTAATCCCTAAGGGCTGAGTTTGAAGCGACATCGTCCGACCAGGGCCGACCAGAACTCAGACTGCAAAACTCAACACTATTGAAATGAGTGAATTGAAATGAGTCGAATTAAATCGAATTGAAACCTGACAGGGTTGAAATTTGGGGTCGGGTTGGCCGGTGCACCGCACGGGTCAACCCTAGAGGTCATTAGGCGATCGAGACTGGGAGCAATCGTGACCAAGCCCCACCGTGACGAGCCCGTAATCCCTAAACGCTGGAGATTACTGTCCTGTGACCGCGCGGATTTCCTCAAAGGAAATCTCTTGGCTCTGCCCTGCAAAATCGTTGTCGGGCGTCAGGAACAGCATGCAGTGGCACTCTTTGCGTTCACGCATGGGCACACAGGGGCAGTTCCAGTAGGCCGCAGCGGCTTCGGCTTCTTTGTCTTCGTAGTGACGGCAGGGGCAGAGTGCAGCACCCAAGTCATCCTTGTGCTTGGCTAAACCCTCAATTACAACAGCAGTCACACCCGGATCGACACAAAAATAGGTGCCGGTGCGCTTGGCATACTGTTCGGAGAAGCTTCGCATCGTTTCAAGGCTTTTCTCGGAGGCTTGGGTCGGTTTAGTCGGTGTGCTCATCTCAATAAGGCGACAGGACAGCAGATAACTTCTATAATTAAAACAACTTGCTTGTTGCTTAACTTAATTGTAGGGTACTTTAACAACAAGAAAGTTGTCAAAGTTCATTTTAGTAGGACTGATGCACGTTGTGTAAAAACCTAGATAAACCAGGGGAGATTGGGGGCAAGGCTTGCGCTCCAGTCGCTTGGATCAGGTCGATGGCATCGCAGTCTATGGGAACTTGGGCCTGCTTGTTGCACCCTACTGTTGGGGAAGATCTCTGAGGAGACTCATGACAGCCACGCACCAACCTTCCACCAAACAGGATATCCTGCACTATTTGCTCAAGCAGGGGCAGACCAGCGTTCAAGAACTGGCCGACTATTTTGACGTCAGCCCGCAGGCGATTCGGCGTCACCTCAAAGATTTAGAAGACGAGGCCCTGGTTGAGCACCACACGATTCAGGTCGGCATGGGTCGTCCAAACCACCTTTATGAGTTAAGCAAAAAGGGACGCGATCGCCTGCCTGAACGCTACGACGACTTTGCCCTATCGCTGCTCGACACCCTGGCCGAAACCGTCGGCAGAGACCAAGTCAAAGATATTTTGCGCAAGCAGTGGGAGCGCAAGGCCCTGGAATATCAGCAGCGGGTGGGCACCGGCCCCTTACCAGAGCGAGTGGCCAATCTGGTCGAGCTGCGTAAGGCCGAAGGCTACATGGCCGAATGGCATTTGGTTGACCTCGAAGAGGGCGATCGCGGCCCCGTACCTCGGTTCATTGTGACCGAATACAACTGCGCGATTTCCCAAATTGCCGAATCGTTTCCGAGTGTCTGTGGACATGAGCTAGAGATGTTTCAGCTAGCGCTGAGCGACTGCAAAGTCGAGCGCACCCACTGGCTAGTCAACGGCGAACACCGCTGCGGGTATTTGATCCAGCCCAAATCCGTCAAAGAAATCTAGCCACCCGTCTCGCTAGCCAATCTTGCGCACCAATCTTGCCATCCGAGAGATGTCCTTTGGGGCATGGGTTCCTGGGCATACTGAACATCAGGGTTGCAAGGAGTTATCGATTGGCAGACGAACGGATGTTTTGGCTAGCCTGGTCGCAGATCGACGGCATCGGGCCAACGCTGCTCAAGCGGCTGCATCAGCATTTTGGCAAGCTGGAAACAGCCTGGACAGCGCCGATCGCTGAACTGGGAGCCGTTGAAGGGTTTGGCCCGCAAACAACAGAAATC
>DATNOW010000741.1:0-7225 GCA_036703515.1 Chroococcidiopsis sp. | reverse complement strand
AGAGGGCGATCGCCACAGTCAGCCATTCTGTAAGGGCGCACCGCTGTGCGCCCTCACCCTGTAGGGCACGTTTTCTGTAGGGGCGCACCGCTGTGCGCCCCCACCTGGGATTTACAGGTGATTCAGGGTATTCGTTTCAGGCTACTGAGCAGCAGTGAAGCTGGGATCTACGCGAATGAATGCGGCGATGGCGATGTCTTGCTCCCTTACCTCCCATTGTAGTAGCCGGACGGTGATGCCTTCCGGGGCGAGGCTGCGGAGGTCGAGCTGGCGGTTGAGCCCTGCGATAAACCCAGACAGCAGGGCCGGGGGAAAGGCTTGATTGTTGACGGTGACTTGGGGATTTACAACTTGTAACTGATAGGGCGTAGTCGCCGTTAGCCCAAATTCCAAGTTGAGGGCGACCTGTTGGGCAGTTTGGCGGCCTTGCAGAGTAACTTGAAACCGCAGGCGATCGCCCTCTAGCAGGTCAATGCGGGGGTCAATAAAGTCATATTGCTCTAAGGCTTGCCCTTGAAACCCAGCCAGATCGCGGCTGAGGTTTTGCAAGAGGTCAACCACCTGGGGCGATTGCAAGGCGCGGTTGAGGTCGGCTTCAGTGACCACGAGCCGCACTCCAGCCTGCAAGGGTTTGTCGAGCTGGATCTGGCCCGTTTGTAAGCTGGCGGGATTAAGGGCGATCGCGTCGGTTTCAATATCAAAGCTGTCAATTCGGACACCCTCTAGCGGAAACAGACCCCGCCCCGCTAGCCGCACCCGTTCAACCCGTCCCTGCACGAGCTGATAGCTAGGAGCATTATCAACGCGCACCGCAATCGTTTCCGCAGAGTTGAGCTGGGCGCGGATGGTTTGTTCGGCGACGCTGTCTAACACGACTCCCGCAGGCGAGAGGATGCCGATTAGGCCCGAAAGCAGGAGGGTGATAAATTCCATGACGCGCTCAATGAATGGCTAATGGCTGGGGTTCGATTTACCAAATAGGGTAACGCCAATAGCGGCCGTGGTGACAAGGACGATCGCCAGCAGCGAGCGCAATCCCAATTGCTCACCCAAAACAAAGAACCCAACCAGGGCCGCGATCGCCGGTTCGATGCTCATCAAAACGCCAAAAATGCGGGGTGGCATGCGCTTCAGGGCCGCAAACTCCATAGAAAACGGAATCACAATGCCCAGTGCGGCCACAATTAAGCCGATCACAACCACTTTGGGGCTAAGCAACGCCGCACCCGCGTGAGAGATGCCAAAGGGAGCCATCAGCACAGTGGCGATCGCCATCCCCAGCGCCAGCCCAGTGCCCCCCGGACAGACCTGACCAACGGGAGCCGACAGCAAGATATACCCAGCCCAAAAGCCGCCTGACAGCAGCGCCAAGCCAACGCCCACAGGGTCAAGCCCGCCGCCGCTGAGGGGATTGAGCATGATTACCCCAAGGGCCGCCAGGGCCACCCACACCAGGTCAAGCGGTCGCCGCGAACCGATCACAGCCACCCCCAGTGGGCCAATAAACTCAAGCGCCGAGACGATCCCCAGCGGAATATGGGACATCGCTTCATACACCGCCAGGCTCATCCCAGCGATAGAACTGCCATAGAGCAACACCGGCAGATAGTCGCGCAAAGGGCGATCGCCCACCCGCGGACGACAGATAATCAGCAGCAGCAGGGCAGCAAACCCCTTGCAAACAAAGGCCGCCCCCACCGCCCCAATGCTGTCAAACAGCGACTTTGACAAGGCCGCCCCAGCCTGAATCGCAATGCTAGACAGCACCACCAATCCGCTGGGTGGAATCGATCCCGACAGCCGCCGCAGTTGTCCCCAGCGACGAGTCGCAAAGGCAACAAAGGATGGAGATGCGGTGGGCAGCGGCGAGGTCGCGGATAGGGCGGTATGCATAGCAAATTTTGGGACAGGTTTTGGACTTTAACTAGTGCGCTAAAGCCTGATTAACCCATTCCTTGAGGGTCGGCACAACCTCTGCTAGGGTGATTTCCTGCGCGGCTTTGGTGGCGCGGTTGACGACTTCCACCTTACCCTGCTGGAGCGATCGCCCCGTGACGATGCGATAGGGAATGCCCACCAAGTCAGCATCTTTAAATTTCACCCCAGCCCGCTCATCGCGGTCATCCAGCAGGGTTTCCACCCCAGCGGCGTTGAGTTCGCGATAGAGGGTTTCGGCCGCCGCCATTTGGTCCGCGTCGGTGATATTCGGCACGACCACAATGGCATGATAGGGAGCGATCGCCACGGGCCAGATAATCCCGTCTTTGTCGTAGGACTGCTCCACCGCCGACTGGGCCAAGCGAGACACCCCGACCCCATAGCACCCCATCACCAGCGGTACCTCTTCACCCTGCTCGTTGGTATAGGTCGCCCCCAGCGCTTTGGAATACTTGGTGCCCAACTGGAAGATGTGCCCCACCTCAATGCCCCGAGCGCTCTTGAGGATTTGGTTGGGATCATGGATAGCGCGATCGCCCGGCCGGGCTTTGCGGACATCCACAACATCCGCTGGCAGCGTAAACTCTGCGCCCCAGTTAGCCCCAACCACGTGATAGCCCGACTGGTCAGAACCCGTAACAAAATGCTTGAGATCCACCACAGTTTGATCGGCCAACCGCAAAAACTTGGGCTGGAGGTTGGCCTGCTGCCCAATGTAGTCGTCGCCCAGCCCTGGTGAAATGTAGCCCAGGGGCAGCGGCTTAGTCGCCCATTTGCCCTGCGCTTCAGCATCGGGCACCGTCAGCGCCAGCAGTGCCTTCGCCCCAAAGCGATCGCCTGCCTTGACCAGTTCATTGGTCAGCTTCACCTCATTGACGTCTTGGTCGCCCCGAATGCTGACCAACACCAGCACCGTTGTGCCGCTGTCATAAACGGCTTGATACAGGACGTTTTTGACGATCTGCGTCGGCGAACACTTGAGGAACGTCGCCAGCGAGTCAATCGTGGGAGTGTTGGGCGTTTCCAGCTTTTCGTAGCGCTCAAAGCTAGAGGGCACCGCATCGGGCGGGCGCGACACGGCCTTTTCGGTATTGGCCGAATACTGGCTGTCGTCGGTGTATAGCACCTCGTCTTCACCCGCATCGGCCAGCACCATAAACTCTTGGGAACCCGAGCCCCCGATCGCTCCCGAATCGGCCTCTACCGGCAGAAACCGCAGCCCGCAGCGGCTAAACATATTGCGGTAGGCCACATCCATCGCCGCATAGGTTTCCTTTAAGCTGCTCTCATCCACATGGAAAGAATAGCCGTCTTTCATAATGAATTCGCGCCCGCGCATCAGCCCAAACCGAGGCCGAATCTCATCGCGAAACTTGGTCTGAATTTGATACAAATGCAGCGGCAGTTGACGATAGGAGCGGATCATATCGCGGGCGATCGCCGTAATCACCTCTTCATGGGTCGGGCCCAGCGACACCTCTCGATTTTGCCGATCGGTAAAGGCAAACATGATGCCCTCGGCCTTGGTGTAGGTATCCCAGCGCCCCGACTCTTGCCACAGTTCAGAAGGCTGGATGGCCGGCAGCAACAGCTCTTGCGCCCCCGTCGCATTCATTTCTTCGCGCACAATCTGCGATACCTTTTGCAACACCCGCCACATCATCGGCAGATAGGCATAAACCCCACTTGCAATGCGTCGGATAAACCCCGCTCGCAGCAGCAGTTTGTGACTCGGAATCTCGGCCTCAGCCGGGTCTTCCCGCAGCGTCACGAATAGCATTTGAGACAAACGCATTGCTTTGTATTCCTCGCAAATCATCCGATAATTCAGTCTATAGGGAATCTTGTCGCCCGTTATCTGGATTGACGATGATTTTTCTGACCCCGTTGCTCTGATCCGCCACACTTTTAGAGGTAGACGTTACCGGCATGCTTCACGGACTTCTCTGGTTTCCGTTACTAATTGCGTTTATCTGGCTGGCCTGGGCCGGCTGGAACGAGTACCAAAAGCTAGAGGCCTACCGGGTCTGGGCGGCTCAGTTTGATCGGGCAAAATACGATATCTATGCGGTGCTGGGGCAAAAAGACGACACCCTCACCTGGGGAAAACCCACCCGCAGCGGCCCGGTCGAGCTGCAGCAGTTTTCATTGACCCAGGTGACCCAGTGCGAGGTGCAAGCCGGGGATCTGCCCGTCGATCCCAATCACCCGCCCAAGGGCGATCGCAACGTCACCCTAGCGTTTCACCTCCGCGACCAGCGCCGCATCCAGATTCCCTTTACCGAGCTAGCGCTGGCTCTCCAGTGGCACACCTTTTTGCAGCAAGAAATTAAGCGATTTCAAGCTAAATCTATCGAAAACCTGAGCTAAGGTTATGGAGTACTCTTGGTTGACTGCTGGTTAACCGCTTTGCGTCTGACCTGACCTGCCCCCAGCCGCTGATCCCGCTTTCATGACCGACTTTACCTACATTTCTGAGAGAGAACTGGCCGAACGCCGCAAGCAGCTCAAGTGGCGGCGGCGCTGGAAGCTGCTGCAATCGATTTGGCGGACGCTGCTGGTGATGGCAATGGCGGTCGCCGCTGTTTGGGTGATCACGCTGCCGGGCTGGGTAATCCGCAGCCCCGAACAGGTGGTGATCGAAGGCAATGAGCTGCTTTCCCCCCAGACGATCTACGCGATTTTGCCCATCCGCTATCCCCAGTCGCTGCTGATGGTGCAACCCGAGGCGATCGCCCAAGCGTTAGAAAGCAAAGCGCCGATCGCCAGCGCAACCATTACCCGCCATCTGTTTCCCCCTCACCTCACCGTCCGCATTCAGGAACGCTACCCCGTCGCCATCGCCTACCCCGCGATCGCCAATGCCGACACCATCACCCCCCAGCAGCGCGAACAGGCCCAGGCGTCCCAAGTAGCCCTACTCGATGAAAAGGGCTTTTCGGTATCAATGGACCGCTACGCCAACCTCCAGCAGCAGCTTGAGCTACCCCATTTAAAAGTCTTTGGCATGCGCGACGAATATCGCACCCAGTGGGTCAGCCTTTACCAAGCGATCGCCCGCAGCCCAATCAAAATTTCAGAAGTCAACTGGCGCGACCCCACCAACCTGATTTTGAATACCGAATTGGGCTATGTCCACCTCGGCCCTTACAGCGATCGCCTACCTGACCAACTGCGTGCCCTCGATCAGCTCCGCAACCTGCCCGAAAAAATGGATATCAACCAGGTCATCTATATTGACTTGATCAACCCCGATATTCCCCTCGTGCAAAAGGTAGCGCCCCAAAATTCCGACGAGTCAGACCAAGACCCCCCTCAATAGTGGGGATTTATCTGGCTAGGGATTTATCTAGCCAGGGATTTATCTGGCTAGGGATTTGTCCAAATCCGTCTTTTTTTGCCAGGATTCACTCCAAATTCACCCTAGATCTAAGCGAGATTAAACTGGGGTTTACCCTCACCCTGCCGGCAAAATCACCGCATTTTTGGCAAAGCTTTAGGAAATATTCCAAATTCACGACACTACCTCTAGAGTTTTGGTCTATTCTTAAAGCCTGACCTGCCTGAGAATCGATCGTTTTATAGTCAGTACCCATCGGATAGTTAAACAGCTAAACAAATATTGGTGTCGAGCGCTAAATGTGGGGTTATAGTTGACATTCCATCGCTAAATGCATATTTCCGTACAGACAATTCGTTGGTTTTTTGCATCAACTTGCCCTAAGATTTGACTAAACATTGCCGAAGGTCTGCTTCTTCGACATTCGTAAAATCTCTAAACGTTCCCTCCGGAGTAGTAAATTGGTTACTATCCGCCGTAATTTTTGTCGCTAAGAGACTTTTGTTTAACCGTCAATGAATACTGCAAATCCTTTTACAAACTCTGGGATACACTTAGGTCAAGTTCGAGACGCAAAGACCACACTTGGAGAAGAATCCAGGAGTGAAGAAGTGGTGCCAAGCAGTGTAGCCCGGATCAAAGTAATAGGTGTTGGTGGCGGTGGATGCAACGCCGTCAATCGGATGATTGCAAGCGAAGTCTCTGGCGTTGAGTTTTGGTCAATCAATACCGATGCCCAAGCGCTCACCAATGCCAGCACCCAAAACCGCCTTCAGATCGGCCAAAAGCTGACGCGGGGTTTAGGGGCGGGCGGCAACCCGGCCATCGGGCAAAAAGCCGCCGAAGAATCACGAGATGAGATCGCCGCTGCCCTCGAAAACGCCGACCTCGTTTTTATTACGGCAGGCATGGGCGGTGGTACTGGCACTGGGGCTGCGCCGATCGTAGCCGAAGTGGCCAAAGAAGTGGGTGCGCTGACCGTCGGTGTGGTCACTCGTCCGTTTACCTTTGAGGGGCGTCGCCGCACCGGCCAGGCCGATGAAGGGGTTGCGGCCCTGCAAAGCCGGGTCGATACGCTGATCATGATCCCCAACGACAAGCTGTTGACGGTGATTTCAGAGCAGACCCCGGTGCAAGAAGCATTCCGAGTCGCGGATGACATTTTGCGGCAGGGGGTTCAAGGGATCTCCGACATAATTACTATTCCTGGCTTGGTGAATGTAGACTTTGCCGATGTCCGCGCGGTTATGGCAGATGCGGGTTCAGCCCTGATGGGTATTGGCATTGGTTCGGGCAAGTCTCGGGCCCGTGAAGCGGCGATGACGGCGATTTCGTCGCCCTTGCTCGAGTCATCGATTGACGGGGCGCGCGGTGTGGTGTTTAACGTCACAGGGGGCCAAGACCTAACCCTGCATGAGGTCAACGCAGCCGCTGAAATCATCTACGAAGGGGTTGATCCCAATGCCAACATCATTTTTGGTGCGGTGATCGACGATCGGATGCAGGGTGAAGTGCGGATTACGGTGATCGCGACTGGGTTTGCCCCCGAAGCCCAGGCGGCAGCGGCATCACGGGTTTCTCCGTTAAAGCGAGCCGTGAATACCCCCGCCCCCAACCCGCTGCCAACCAACGATGCCCGTGGCAAAACTGGGCTTGATATTCCCGAATTTTTGCAGCGACGACGCCCAACCCGCTAAATCGATCTGGGTTTAACCTGATTTTCTGGCTTAACCTGGTTTTCCTGCCAAAAGCCGCGCAATGCGCGGCTTTTGGCGTTAATTGGCGATAAGAAGCGATCGCCCAGTCTGGTAACCTACCCCATTAAATTGCGATCGCGAAATTTTAGCCCCATGACTGTAATCTCCCGGAGAAAATCGGGAACTCTGGGACTAGCGTGTTGGCCACTTCTAGCGACTCTGGCGATCGCCCGCCTCTAGGGAGCATGGT
>DATNOW010000740.1:0-2104 GCA_036703515.1 Chroococcidiopsis sp. | reverse complement strand
CGAAGTTAGCTCAGCCAATTTAGCTTTGCCCACTTACAGTAGAACTAGCCACATTAGGACTTTCGTAGGAACCCTTCGACTATGACCGACAAAACCTTACTCTCCCCCGTTAAAGTAGGCCGCTACGACCTGCCCAACCGGCTAGTGATGGCTCCTTTGACCCGCAACCGGGCTGGGGCTGGCAACGTGCCTGGGCCGATGAATGCCAAATATTACGAGCAGCGCGCTTCTGCTGGGTTAATCATTAGCGAAGCGACCCAAATTTCACCCCAGGGGGTGGGTTATCCCGCCACACCAGGGATTCACTCAGCCGAGCAAGTGGAAGGCTGGAAACTCGTCACCCAAGCCGTGCATGCTGCGGGTGGTCATATCTTTTTGCAACTCTGGCACGTTGGCCGCATCTCCCATCCTTCCCTACAGCCTGATGGGGCGCTGCCTGTTGCGCCGAGTGCGATCGCCCCTCAGGGGAATGCCGCCACCTATGAAGGCGAGCAGCCCTTTGTTACCCCCCGCGCCCTCGAACTCGACGAAATTCCCGGTATCATTGCCGACTATCGCAAAGCGGCTGAAAATGCCCTTGCTGCTGGCTTTGATGGGGTCGAAATTCACAGCGCGAATGGCTATCTGCTCGATCAGTTTTTGCAGGATGGCACCAACCACCGCACCGATGAATATGGTGGAGCGATCGCCAATCGGGCCCGCTTGCTGCTGGAAGTAGTCGAAGCGGTGGTCGGCGTTTGGGGAGGCGATCGCGTTGGTCTGCGACTATCGCCCACCGGCACCTTCAACGACATGGCCGACTCTAACCCGGTCGCCCTGTTCGATTATGTCGTCAATGAACTCAACCGCTTTAACCTAGCCTACCTGCACCTGGTCGAGCCGCGCACCAGCAACCCCCTGCCCGAAACCGACCCCAACTATTTGGGCAGCAAACACTTCCGCCCCATCTTCCACGGCACGCTAATCTCAGCCGGGGGGCACGATCGCGATACCGGCAACGCCATGATTGCCGCTGGTGATGCTGACCTGATTGCCTACGGCCGTCTGTATATCTCTAACCCCGATCTAGCCGAGCGCTTTGCCCAAAATGCAGCCCTCAACCCCTACGATCGCTCCACCTTCTACGGCGGCACCGAGCACGGCTACACCGATTACCCCAGCCTGGCGCTCCAGTCTGTGTAGGGTAATTGGCGCTGCAAAAGCCTTGCACTCAAGCCGCCTGTGATGCCCTTACTGATGAATCCTTTTGCTCTGATCCCGATCTAGATCCCCTAGGGGAAATAGCTGGGGATGGGAGCATTTTTCTTTTTAACCTTTTTCTTTTTAGCCTTTAATCAAAGTCACGACGCTCATGACAAATCTTGAAATTATTCAAGAGCTCTATCGGGCATTTCGCGAGAAAGATTATGATGCCTTCCTGCGAATTTGTGCCCCAGATCTAGAATGGATTCAGAATGATGGTTTTCCCCAAGGCGCAACCTATCAAGGCGCAACAGCCGTAGTAGAACAGGTTTTCAAATCCAACGATCAGCGATGGGAGCAATTTTCCTTTCGGATTGATCAGTATCTGGATGCAGGTGATTCTGTGATTGTAATTGGGGCTTATATCGGTCTCAATCGGCAATCCCAAAAGTCGCTGCATGCTGCCGCTGCCCATGTTTATGATTTGGTCGACGGCAGGGTGCGCCGGTTTCGGATGTTTGCCGACACCAAAACAATCTGGGATTCGATGGGCTAAATTCAACACCATAGGCGATCGCCCGCTGAACGATTTGGTCTTTCAACGGGCGCAATGGGTGTTACGGCTGAGCCCAATGAATTAGCTCAGCCGCTCGCAATGGTAAACCGCTTAGTAGTGGTTGCCGACTTTGCGGTGATGCACAGCCGTCAGCAGATCCGGGTTGGAAACACGACCGGTATCCACCGTGCTGTAGACCAGCCAGTGATCGCTGCACTCCATGCGGCTAGCGACTTCGCATTCGACGTAGGCCAGGGCGTCGGCCAAAATCGGGGAACCGTTGACCGCAGGGTAGGTCTTGATCCCGGCAAAGCGATCGCCCCCCGGTGGGAAGCGCTTGAGGAAGTGCTTCATCAGGGTTTGATA
>DATNOW010000739.1:0-3169 GCA_036703515.1 Chroococcidiopsis sp. | reverse complement strand
GAAAGCCGCGCCATATTCCTTGGCGATCGCCCCTGCCTGCTCAATCGGAAACACCGTCCCGGTTTCGTTGTTGGCATACATGATCGATACCAGCGCCGTATTACCAGTAATCGCGGCCTCCAATTCCATTAAGTCGAGCTGCCCTTTACTGTCTACCGACAGGTACGTTACGGTATAACCTTGCTTCTCTAACTGCTTGAACAAATTCAACACGCAGGCATGTTCAACTTGGGTGGTGATCAGGTGTTTGCGATCGGGCTGAGCGGCTATCGCCGCACGAATAGCGGTATTATTGCCCTCTGTGCCACAGCTAGTGAATACAATTTCAGACTCTTCGGCACCGAGTAAAGCCGCCACCTGGCCGCGGGCTTGGCGCAACGCCTTACCCACCTGACCACCAAAGCTATGCATCGAAGACGGGTTGCCATAATAGCTACTCAAGTAAGGCAACATCGCCTCAACCACAATCGGATCAACCTGGGTAGTGGCATTATTATCGAGATAAATCACTGCACTCATGGATCAACTCCCAGCATCCTTGGGCTATATAATCGGGCTGTATCAGGGTTGGGGGAAACACCTACAGAAACGCTCAAAACGCGTGAGCATGCTGGTCGTAGAATTCTCTTGCCACTTTTTCGATCACGTCGTAGGCTTCGACCACGTGCAGCCCCGACTCGCGCAACTCAGCTTTTGGACATTCACCAACTTTAGAAACCAGCACCGCTTTGCAGTCAGCGATCGCCTTGATCACATACTCCAGCGTGGCATCTTCGCCATAGCCGCCCTGGCAATATTGGTCTACCTTGCGGTGCCCTACAAACTTGGCTTCATTGGCATCCACTTCAAAGATTTGGAATTCCTTAGCGTGGCCAAAGTGTTGATTGACAATGCCACCCCCCTTTGTCGCAACCGCCACTAGGATTTTGGGACTGTCTTTAACACGTTCGCTGGGCTTCACTTTGGCCTTAGCCCGCTTGATTTCTTCTTTGAATTTCTCAATGCCCGCATGAACTTCCTGCCGCAGTTCTAGGTCATACTGCTCTGGCATTGCCATGAACTTGTCTTTGGTAAATTCCTGGCTGCGGTCTTCTCCTAATAGACCCACCGCATCCGCTCGACACTGACGGCAGTGACGCATCATTTTCATATTGCTGTCGGCGCATGCATCTTGCAGTTTCTTCAGCTCCTTTGGGGTAGGGCCGCGCTGGCCGGTGAGACCAAAGTGGGTGCCATGTTCTGGGGCCGAGATCAGCGGCATAATGTTGTGCAAGAAGGCTCCATGGTCACGGATCACCCGATCGACTTCAGCTAGGTGCTCATCGTTAATGCCAGGAATCATCACCGAATTGACTTTGCAGAGAATGTCGGCTTCTCGCAGCGCCTGCAAACCCTCCATTTGGCGCTCATGCAGGATGCGCGAAGCTTCTAGCCCTTTGTAGCGGCGGCGGCGATAGTGCACCCAAGGATAAATCTTGGCCCCGATTTCGGGATCGACCATATTAATAGTGATCGTGACGTGATCGACGTTGAGCGCTTTGATCCGATCGACGTAGTCGGGCAGCATTAAGCCATTGGTCGATAGGCACAGCTTGATATCGGGTGCCTTTTCGGCCACAAGCTCAAAGGTGCGAAACGTCTTTTCTGGATTGGCTAGCGGATCGCCCGGCCCCGCAATCCCCAACACCGTCATCTGGGGAATCTTACCCGCGATCACCAATACCTTATGGGCCGCTTCTTCTGGCGTTAACAGCTCGCTGACAACCCCCGGTCGGCTTTCGTTGGCGCAGTCATATTTGCGATTGCAGTAGTTGCATTGAATGTTGCAGGCTGGAGCCACCGCTACATGCATCCGGGCATAGTGGTGATGGGCTTCTTCGCTATAGCAGGGGTGCTTAGCAATGCGATCGCGCATGCGCTGATCAAAGCTAGCTTCAGCGCTGGAATTGCTACTACAGCCACAGCTACTGCTCGATTTTACCGCCGTCTTGGTGATCACGATATCGGTAACTGGCGATGCTGTAGGCAACGAAACCAGACCAGAAGAAGGAGGGGGAGTCATAGCGTTTCGGGAGGGCGAAGTGGGTATAGGGACGTTATAGCAGCCACCCAAAACCGACCCGGTTGAGCCCCCCCGGTAAAAGTTATTGAATTCATTGGCCTGTACTCAAACGCTCAAACCCTGACCAACACTGCACCCAAAATTTTTTGTGGGGTGAGGTGTGAGTATTTTGCAGGCAGGGGATGAGTATTTTTTGAGTAGGGCAATAGTATTTTTTGTACTCAGCTCAAATGCTGATGTCGCCTAGTATTGAATAAAATTTCAAGCCATTTCTTGAGTCATTCATGCTGTACTCAAATTCACAGCAAAATGGCTCAGTTGACGGCTTTATAGAGTTTGTTTGAACGTTTTTTTGATTAACTTTTAGACAAACTGGCTGGAAAAACTTTTGATTTAAACTACAAAACTCGATTCTGTATCTAAAGTAGCATTTTTGCAGAAACGAACGCACAGTCGTAAGATTTTCTTCAATTTTGTTCACAGCAAACAGAACTCTATAATAAATAGATAAGTTTGATACAGAGTGAGAGTTTTGAGTGCAGGCTAAAGTGTTATTTTTACTAGCCGCTATAGTCACTGAAGCGCAGTCATAGCGCAGTCATTACAGGCTTTGTCGTGAGTACTAAAATACCTTCACCCTGGTCGATTAATACTAGCCCCCTCACTTAAAAATACTCATCCCCTATCCCACAAAAAAAATGAAACCGTCTCTAGAAAAGGGTTTGGGGATTGAGTACAAGAGTAATTAATTTAATAACTTTGATTCGGGTTGCTCGGTCTGCCCTGTTTTGTTTTACCTGATATAACCGGGGGAATCAAAAACCGTTAGCACTCTGAATGCAATGCAGAACCCTTCTAACTCACTCTGTTTACCCATATCTGAGGGTGGTTTTAGGGCAAGCCCAGCCAGTTCTGGCCATGGTCATACCACCGACCCAACGGCCCCTGGCTTCAATGTAGGTTCCAGCGCAGCCGGCAGCGGCGGCTGGCAAGCCCTCCAAGAAGACTTTCGGATGATCTTTGAACGCGACCCGGCTGCCCACCATTGGTTAGAAGTGCTGTGCTGCTATCCAGGATTCCATGCGATCGCCCTCTATCGACTGGCCC
>DATNOW010000738.1:0-3309 GCA_036703515.1 Chroococcidiopsis sp. | reverse complement strand
CATAACGATCTCGCTCTAAAATCATCTCGCGCTCAAATCACAGACCAACATCACAGACAAACCGTTAATCAGAAAATAAGTAGAAAATTCAATCATGAAAGTAGCAATTACAGGGGCAACAGGATTTGTAGGCACAGGGCTAGTTGAACGACTCCATGCCGATGGGCATTCGATTGTCGTACTGACCCGCAATGTAGAGCATGCCCAGCGCGTGTTTCCGGCGTCTGCTTGGGCACGGGTAGAGTTGGTGCGCTACACACCTCTAGAGTCAGGCGATTGGCAAAAGGCGATCGCCGGCTGTGATGGGGTCGTCAACTTAGCGGGCGCACCCATTGCCGACAGTCGCTGGACAGCCGAGCGCAAGCAAGAGATTTTAGCCAGCCGCCAGATCGGCACCCGCAAGATTGTCGAGGCGATCGCCCAGGCCAACCCCAAACCCACCGTTTTGGTCAACTCGTCGGCGGTCGGCTATTACGGCACCAGCGAAACGGCCCGGTTTGATGAAACCAGCGCTCCCGGCCAAGACTTTTTGGCCGAAGTCTGCCAAGCCTGGGAAGCGGAAGCCCAAGCCGTCAAAGAGAGCGGCACCCGTCTGGTGATCATTCGCACGGGCATTGTGTTAGGTATGGGCGGCGCGCTGGGCAAAATGCTGCCGCCATTCCAAATGTTTGCCGGTGGCCCCATCGGCAGCGGGCGACAGTGGTTTTCATGGATCCATCGCGATGACTTGGTCAGCCTGATGGTGGCGGCCCTGACCAATCCCCAAATGAGCGGCGTCTACAATGGCACAGCCCCCACCCCCGTGCGGATGGCAGAATTTTGCCAGGCCTTGGGCGAGGTGATCAACCGTCCGTCGTGGCTGCCGGTGCCCGATTTCGCCCTTTATGCCCTGCTCGGAGAAGCGGCCGAGGTGGTGTTGCAAGGGCAGCAGGTGGTGCCGACGCGATCGCCCGCTGCTGGGTTTAGCTACCAATATTCCACCGTCAAGCCCGCCTTGGCCAGTATCCTCAAATAGGCGCTTCACTTTACAAAACATCAGGCTGCGCCGAGGAGTCAGGGATGAAATCTGCGCTGCCCATTGTCAAAGATCTGGTGCTGATTGGCGGCGGGCACAGCCATGCGATCGCCCTCAAGCTGTTTGGCATGAACCCGCTGCCGGGGGTGCGCATCACGCTGATCAGCGATGTTGACAACACCCCCTATTCGGGGATGCTGCCGGGCTATATTGCTGGGCTTTATAGTTTCGACGACTGCCATATCGACCTGCGCCCCCTCTGCCAGTTTGCCGGGGTGGTGATGGTGCGCGATCGCGCCATTGGGCTGGATCTAGAGCAGCGCCGCGTGCTCTGCGCTGAGCATCCGCCCATTGCTTTTGACCTGCTCTCGATCGACACCGGCAGCACGCCAGCAACCAGCACCGTTCCTGGAGCAGCCGACTATGCGGTGCCTGTGAAACCGATTTCCCAGTTTTTGCAGTACTGGGATCGTTGGATGGTGGCGATCGCCCAGCAGCCCGACCAGCCGATTCGCCTAGCGGTCGTGGGGGGCGGAGCCGGGGGCGTGGAGCTAACGCTGGCGGCCCAGGCGCGCCTGTCAAAGGTTTTGGCCAGTCACAGCCAGCCCTCCCGCTCCCTCAGCAACCAACTCAGCCTGCACCTGCTGCATCGGGGCGATCGCCTCATCCCAGAGCGGGCGCGGTGGGTAGGGCAACGGCTGCAAACGATTCTGCAACAGCAGGGGGTGACGGTGCACCTAGGCGAAACGGTAGCGCGACTAGAACCTGTCCCCGTTGATACTCCCACAGGCGCTGGGGGCAAGGCTGCCCTAGGAACCACCCGGCTGATCTGCCAATCGGGTTACACGCTCGACTGCGATCGCGTCTTTTGGGTGACCCAGGCCTCGGCTGCGCCCTGGCTGGCTGCTTCTGGCTTAGCCGCTGACCCCCAGGGGTTTGTCTTGGTCAGCGACACGCTCCAGTCGGTCTCTCACCCTAACGTGTTTGCCACAGGCGATGTGGCCACCATGGTCAACCATCCCCGCCCTAAGGCTGGCGTGTTTTCGGTGCGGCAGGGGCGACCGCTCTACGACAATCTGCGGCGGGTGCTGTTGGCGGAAACTCCGCAGCCTTTTCTGCCCCAGCGCGAATTTTTGATTTTGGTGGGAACGGGCGATCGCACGGCCCTGGCTTCACGGGGGCAACTGGGATTCGGCCCCTACCCCTGGCTGTGGCGCTGGAAGGAGCGGATTGATCGGCAGTTTATGGAACGCTTTCGCCACCTGACGCCGATGGTGGGGAATCAGGCTGGGTCTATCGTGATCCCGTCAAGCGACCTAGGGCGATCGCCCGCCAGTACCGTATCCAGCACCCCACCCATGCGCTGTGCCGGGTGTGGCTCTAAGGTAGGCAGCCGCGTGCTCGAACAGGTGCTGCGACGTGTGCAGCAGGAGAGCGGCGGCTTAGAACGTGACGATATTGAGATCGGGCTGGCGGCAGCGGATGATGCCGCGGCAATATCGGTGCCGCCAGGGCAGGTGCTGCTGCAAACCGTCGATTACTTTCGGGCGCTGGTCGATGACCCGTTTGTGTTTGGGCAAATCGCGGCCCATCACTGCCTCAGCGATCTGTTTGCCATGGGTGCTTCCCCCCAAAGTGCGCTGGCGATCGCCACCCTGCCCGATGCCGCGCCCCCCCAGCTTGAAGCCACCCTCTATCAACTGCTATCGGGAGCCGTCCAAGTGCTCACCCAGGCGGGAGCTGTCTTGATTGGTGGGCACACCACAGTCGGCGATGAGCTGGCCTTTGGGCTGACCTGCAACGGCTTGGCCGCGCCCCAAACGCTGTGGCGCAAGGGTGGTATGCAGCCCGATGACCAACTGATTTTGACGAAACCCTTGGGTACGGGCACCCTGTTTGCGGCCAACATGCAGCTGCGGGCCAAAGGACGCTGGATCAGCAGCGCCATTGAGTCGATGCAAGTCTCCAACCAAGGGGCGGTGGCCTGTCTGCGTCGCCATCAGGCCACTGCCTGCACAGATATTACGGGGTTTGGGCTGGTGGGGCATCTGCTCGAAATGGTGCGGGCCTCAGGGGTGGGGGTGGAACTTGCGATCGCCGATCTGCCAGTGCTAACCGGAGCCGCCGATACTCTGGCTCAGGGCTTTTTCAGCTCCTTACATGACCAAAATCTCGCAGCCGAGCAGGCGATCGCCAATCGTGACGCGATCGCCCGCCATCCCCTTTACCCGCTGTTGTTTGATCCGCAAACCGCAGGTGGGCTGCTGGCGTCGGTGCCCCATGAGCAAGCGATC
>DATNOW010000737.1:0-2767 GCA_036703515.1 Chroococcidiopsis sp. | reverse complement strand
GGCAGAGAGTTGAGACAATCTTCCCAGACCTCTGGTCAATGCAGCCAAATTAACAGCTTGCCTTAAGGTATAACGGTTCAGCCGAAACCACTAACCTAATCTTAAAACCCTCTTTACATTACATTTTGATACAAAATGCCTATTTCGGATCGATAATTCTGCGGATTCGACACAGATGTTTAGATGCCCGTGTGTGATGAATGTCGCTGTTTGGATACAGCCTGTGAATGCCCCTGTGTGAATGCCCGCGTTTGGCTGGCAGCGTCTGAGGCTATGCTTCTGGTGGGCTGGCGAATTGGCTAGCCGATAGGTTGCCTGATGGACTGGCTGATAGGCTATCTGTGGTAATTTGCTGATTTGCGGGTCTATATTATTTTCCGTTTGGTTGATTGCATGATTCCCCAGTCCTTTCATCGGCCCTATACCGAGTTCCAGCAAATGCTTCGTCAGATGCAAACGGAGGTAACTCAGGCCAACCCCGATGGCCCGGCCTTGCAAGCCCTGTTTTTAGAGGTGCAGCGCTACTTTCAAGAGCAAGTTCAAGAACAAATTCAAGGGGAAGGACAGGAGAAACTAGACGAGGCGATCGCCACTAAGGTTGAAGCGATCCACATTGAAATGCGCAAGCAGTTGCGCCTGCTGGCGATGGATGTGATGTTTTTGCAGGCCGCGCGCAAGGCGATTACCACCCAACAGCGCCAAGCTCAAATGCGCGATCGCCTCACTCTGCTGATCAACTACTGCCAAGGGATCACCGGCACGCCCTCCCAGGAAATCGCCAACTAGCGATGGCGCATTAACGCGCATTAGACAATGGCGATCGACCGGGTTCTCGGTAGGGGCGCACCGATGTGCGCCCACACCCAAGCATTGCAGGAAATTGAATCCCCAATCCCCAAATAACCGGGCATTAGCACCCGGCATCGGAATCCGGTTATTGCCCACGCGGTTGCATTGCGGGTTTCATCGGGCGAGTTTCATCGGGCGGGTTTCATCATAAAACTGGTTTAATAGAATCTGGTCTAGTCAAAACTGCCAAGGTCGCTAGCGCTATAGAGATTGCTCTAGAGATTGCGCCTTGGTGGACAGATCGTTTTATGTGTCGTCTTAGCATCAGCCCTCGGCAATGGGTATGGAGGAATAGTCTGTGCAGTGTCCTAAAGACAGAACCGTCGAGCTAGTCGGTGGCACCTTGGCGGGTGATCTGCCTGTGCAGTGTTGTGCAGACTGCGGCGGCAATTGGATTCCCCCCGAAAACTATCACGACTGGCGGGCCCGTCACGACCTGCAAGGGCTAGACACCATGCCCAAAACCCTCGACGACCTCAACTATGTCCAGTCACCGCTCGATTCAAAGGGTGGGCTGTGCCCCGACTGCGGCTGTTTTCTGTCGCGTTCTAAGGTGGGTTCACGCAATCCCTTTTATGTGGAGCGCTGCCCTAAGTGCGGCGGCATCTGGTGCGATCGCGGTGAATGGGACGTGCTCGAAAAGCTGGGGCTCACAGGCGTCATCGATCAGCTATTTATGAACGAGTGGCAGGTGCGCCTGCGCGAACGCGAATGGGCCTTACGCGAACGCCAAGCCACCATTGATAAATTGGGCGAAGACTTAGCCCAACTGGTCTTTGACCTCGCAGAACAGCTGGAAAAACATCCCAATGGCGACTTTGGCGTGGCTTACCTGATGCGTCGCTTTGCAAAGTGATTGGGGGCACGGGGCGTGGGGTTTTCTGTGGTCAATTCGAGGACATTGAATAATTCACCATTCACTATTCACCAATGACTAGCTATTCATTTCCGCCTGACTTTTGCTGGGGGGTGGCTACGGCGGCTTACCAAATCGAGGGCGCAGCGGCGGCAGATGGCCGTAAGCCCAGCGTTTGGGATACCTTTAGCGCGACGCCAGGGCGGGTGTTGAATGGCGACACAGGGGCGATCGCCTGCGACCATTACCATCGCTATAGCGACGATATTCGGCTGATGGCTGAGCTTGGAGTCAAGCACTATCGGTTTAGCATCAGCTGGCCGCGGGTGATCCCCGACGGGCGGGGAGCGGTGAATGAAGCGGGGATCGATTTTTATCGGCGGCTGGTGGATACCCTGTTGGAGCATGGCATCACGCCCCATGCGACGCTGTTTCACTGGGACAGTCCCCAAGCCCTCGAAGACTTGTATGGGTCGTGGCGCAGCCGCCAGATGGCGTTTGATTTTGCCGATTATGTGACGGCTGTGGTGTCTCGACTGGGCGATCGCATCACCCACTGGATGACGATTAATGAGATTTCCTGCTTTACCCACATGGGCTATGGCGTGGCTCAGGTACCGGTGCATGCCCCCGGAACGATTGTCGATCGCCCGGCAGAGGTCTGGCAAACGTCGCATCACGCCCTGCTGGCCCACGGCTTGGGCTGCCAGGCCATTCGGGCGGCCTCTCCGGGGGACTGCCAGGTGGCCCTAGTAGATAACTTCACAGTGCCGGTGCCCCTGACCGAATCTCCCCAAGACATTGCGGCGGCCAAAGCGGCCTTTGCAGTCAGCGGGTTTAATGGGGGCATCAGTCTGCCTGTCTTGACCGGGGCCTACAGTCCTGCCGTGCGCGATCAGCTTTCCCAGGTTGTGCCGGGCATCGAAGCGGGCGATCTGGACATTATTCATCAGCCCCTCGACGCTTTGGGGATCAACGTCTATTCAGGATCTTACGTCCGCGCAGCCAACAATATGGCCGGATTTGAATTTTTGCCGCTGCCCCAGGGCTACCCTCGGCTGC
>DATNOW010000736.1:0-7556 GCA_036703515.1 Chroococcidiopsis sp. | reverse complement strand
CCCTGTCTGCGAGATGCCTGCACTACAAACTTAGCGATCGCAGCTTTGCAATTCAGGAAAGTTCCGCTAAACGTAATGCTACTTTAATCTGAGTCCATCGTATTTGCACCGTATTTGCAGCGCGATTTGTCTGATTTACACTAAATTTGCCGCCCGTCTGCTGCACCATCCCTCAGAATAGAAAAAGAGGGCTACGCCTAACCCCAACCAATCTAGGGCTTGGAGCATAGTGCTCCAGTCCACCCAGACTGACGCCCCCTTTGCCCATGTCCCGTCGCCTTCGTCCCGAATGATCCCCACCTCCGATCCGAAGGAGTCTCTGTCCGCTAACCCGAGCCTCAGTTCCCCGGCTCCATCCCTCACGCAAGGTCTGCTGCGCCGCCTGCAGCCCATCCCCGAAACGGCCATGCTATTTTTGGCCGTGCTGATTGGGACGGCGGCCGGGGCCGGCGTCGTGACGCTGCGCTTTTTGATCCAGTTCACCCATCAGGTGATTTGGGGAGAAGTGTCTAGCTTTCTCTCGGTTTGGGGACACTGGACGTTGGCGCTGATCCCGCTATTGGGCGGCATTGTCGTCGGGCTCATCCGCTGGCGCATCCGCGACTTTGGCCCCGGCTTGGGCAGCTTGATGGAAATGGTGCAGGGCGGGCGCGAAATTATGCCCCTCAAACCCGTCACCAAAATGGTCGGGGCGGCGATTTCCTTAGGAAGCGGCGCATCTTTAGGTCCAGAGGGCCCCAGCGTCGAAATTGGGGCCAACTTCAGCCTGCTGCTAGGACAACTACTAAAAGTTTCCCAAGAGCGTCAGCAGCTGTTGCTCGGTGCAGGGGCCGCCGCCGGTCTAGCGGCCGGGTTTAATGCCCCGATCGCGGGCGTATTTTTTGCCTTAGAAGTCGTGCTGGGCACCACCTTTGCTACCTCGGCGGTGAATGTCGTGCTGCTGGCCGCAGTCGTCGGCGCGTGGATCTCCCAAATTGGGCTGGGATCGCAGCCCGCTTTTTCGCTACCCGCCTACGATGTCCGCAGTTTGCTAGAGTTGCCGCTGTACCTCGGCTTGGGAGTTTTAGCTAGCCTGGTGTCGGTGCTCTACAAGTGGCTGATCCGGTTTGCCCAGCAGTCGTTTCAGGGCAACGTGGCGGGCTTAACCTGGCTGGCCGCTATTCCGCAGGCGCTGCACCCGGTCTTGGGCGGGCTGTGCCTGGGGCTGGTGGCCCTAGGCTATCCCCAAATTTTGGGAGTGGGCTACGAAACCGTCGAGTCGGTGCTGCAAGATGTCCAGTTTTCCCTAGGACTCGTGCTGACGCTGCTGGTGCTGAAGCTGGTGATGACGGCTTTGAGCCTGGGCAGCGGCTTTGTCGGCGGTATTTTTGCTCCTGCGCTCTTTCTCGGTGCGGCCTTGGGTTCCGCCTATGGCAAAGTGCTGGCGATCGCCCTCCCCGGACTGAGTCCCTACATGGCCTCGCCACCGGCCTATGCCCTGGTGGGCATGGCGGCCGTGCTGGCGGGCAGCGTGCGGGCCCCGCTGACCGGTATTTTGCTGCTGTTTGAGCTGACCCAAGACTACCGCATTGTGCTGCCGCTGATGGCGGCGGTGGGGCTGAGCCTGTGGCTAGTCGAGCGCCTGCAGCCCAAGCTAACCCTCGACTCCGATGGCGAACGCCAAACGCCCGAGTTTGCGGCCGCTAGCGCCATCGATACGCTACAGGTGTCTCAGGCGATGAATCCAACCCCGCTGATGCTGCCAGACACCCTCTCATTAGAGGCGGCAGGGCAAGCGCTGATTGAATATCGCCATCACTGCGCTCTAGTTACCAATAGCGACAGCCAAGCCCTGGTGGGCATTTTGACGCTGCAAGACATCAATCGCCTGATCATGCGGGCCAAGTCCGAAGAAACCGTCGCGGCCCTGATCACCAAACCGATCGCAGAACTGTGCACCAGCGAGATTCTTTACGCCCGAGAAGATGAGCCCTTGTCAGAGGCGATCGCCCGCATGACCACCCGCGGCCTCCACCAAATGCCCGTCGTCAGCCGTGAGCCACCCCACGGCGTGATTGGGCTGCTTACCCCTGAAGATGCCACGTTGGCTTACAGCATCACCCGCACCCAGGCCACCCTGCGTCAGCCCAGCGGCATCCCGCCCGCCAGCGCCGCTACCCTGACCAAACAACCCGAGGCGATCGCCCCCCCAGACTCCAGTCCAGCTGCCGCCCCGCCGCCCGAACCCACCGTGGAATCAGCACACCACTAGCCCCACCTGTACCCAACCCGCAGCCCACCCGCAGCCCACCGTTCAGCCCACCCCAAGCCACCCGAACGCGATGTCCTCAATCAAACGAGTGATTTGCCGAATTCGGCGCATTTAAGGGGTGGGCTTTGCTGTAAAGTGGCAGTATGTATGACGATGACTTAAGCGTTCTCAGTGCCGATGAGGATCTGGAAAGTCCCTTAGACAAAATGGGGACGATTGAGGCAGAGGAAGCCCTTCCTAAACCCGATCCAGATGAGATGTTGGCGCTGTTAGAATCGCCCGATAATTCACAGCGAATTTTAGCGACCCGTGCATTTTGTGAACTAGAGGATGCGCGGGCCATACCCCATTTGATTCAACTGCTGCACGACGGCTGCCCGTTGATTCGGGTGAGCGCGGCCTATGCCCTAGGGCGCAACCCCAGCATTGATGCAGTCGAACCTCTGATCACCCAGCTTCGTGACGATTGGAATGGCTATGTCCGCAAGGGGGTCGTTTGGGCCTTGGGCAACTGCCGCGATCGCCGCGCCCTTGGGCCGCTGATGGCCGCCTTAAAAACCGATATCCAGGCTGTGCGCCTGTGGGCTGCTAGTGCCCTAGCGCAAATGTCGAGTGTCGGCTATGACGCCATGGTGGCCGCTGTGCCGCCGCTGATTGAAGGGCTGCGCCGCGATCCAATTTCGGCCGTGCGCAGCAACTGCGCCTGGTCGGTTGGGCAACTTTGCCGCGAGCTACCCTCGAATGTAATCTATGCCACCGCGATTGATGCGCTGATCGAAGCCTTTGCCGAAGACCCCGATATGGGCGTGCGGGAAGATGCGCGGGCCGCTATTCTCAAGGTCGGCGATGCCCGCGGGCTCCAGGTGATCGAAGAAATCGAGCGGGATGGGCTGCTTTAGGGCGAAACCTCTCGGCTGGCGGTGCACAGTTGGCGATCGCCTCGACTTAAGTTGGGGTTGGTGCGGAGGTAGTCTTTGAGCCACTGGCAGCTTAGCTTCACAAGCGAATCGAGATTCACCACGGTGAGATCGTGCAGCAGCACAGTCTGATCGCTGCTGGCGCTAATCAACCGCAGCCCATCGGCACTAAAACGAACGCTGTTGACCACCGCATGATGCCCCCGCAGCATGGCGCGCAGGCTGCCGTCTAGCCCCCATAGCTTGACTAGCCCGTCATAGCCCGCGCTAGCAATGGTTTGGCTATCGGGGCTAAAGCGGACATCGGTAATGCTGTCGCGGTGGGCAGCGGTAATGCTGTTGATCCAGTTGCCATCGGCAGTCCAGATTTTGATCGCATTGTCATAGCTGGCGGTCGCCAAGAATTTCCCATCGGGGCTAAAGGCCACCGCGCTGACCCAGTCTTGATGCTCGGTCAGGGTTTTGATCAGCGCGCCATCGCGGGTGCGCCACAGTTTAACCGCGTTGTCTTTGCCCGTAGTCACCAAGGTGCGGCCGTCGGGGCTAAAGGCAAGGCTTAAAACACTGCCGCGATGGCCGCGCAGCGTCCGCACCGGGTCGCCCGCCGCCGTCCACAAACGCACAGTGCGGTCATCGCCCGCAGAAGCCAGCAGTGTGCCGTCCGGACTAACCACCACGTCATTAACGGCCCCGCTGTGACCGCTGACGGTACGCAGCAGCATGCCGTCAAAGCTCCATAGTTTGATGGTGCCATCGCGACTGGCTGAGGCAAAGCGGGGGGCGTTGGGGTAAATGGCAAGACTCGACACTGCATCGGTATGCCCGGTCAGGGTGTGCGTTAAGCGCCCGTCACGCTGCCAAATTTTAATCGTCCGATCGCCACTAGCAGAAATGATCACCTCGCCGTCGGGGGAAATTTCGGCGTCATACACGGCATCTTGGTGCCCTTTTAGGGTTTGGACAAGGGGATGGGTCAACTGCCACAAGGTAATGGCGCGATCGCCCCCACCCGATGCCAAGGTCATGCCATCGGGGCTAAAGCTCAGGCCCTGCACCAGCGAATTGGCCGTTGTTAGCGTCATCGCTAGAGAGCCATCCAGGTGCCACAGGGACAGGCGATTGCTCCAGCCCGAGGCCGCAATGGTTTGCCCATCGGGGCTAAAGCGCACCGCATAGAGCTCCGTATCCAGGGCCGCAATCGTGCGCACCAGGGTGCCGTCGGTGTTCCACAGCCGCAGGGTTTTATCCCAACTGCCCGATGCCAGCATGCGCCCGTTGGGGCTAAAGCTCAGACTGGTGACGCGATCGCCGTGCCCCGTCAGCGTGGCCACCAAGGTGCCATCCGGCTTCCATAGCTTGATGGTGGCGTCGTCACTGCCCGTGGCAATCAGCCGCCCGTCAGGGCTAAATTGTACCGTCCGCACCGGGCCGCTGTGCCCCGACAGCGTCGTCACCAGCGTGCCATCGGGTTTCCACAGAGTGACCGTAGCATCGTCGCTAGCCGACGCAATCAGCTGCCCATTGGGGCTAACGGCGACGCTATTGATGGCGGCAGGATGTCCCCGCAGCGAGCGAATCAAAACGCCATCGGCCCGCCACAGCTTGAGGCTGCCGTTGGCGCTGCCCGACACCAAGGCGCGGCTATTAGGAAACATGGCGACACTCAACACAGGGGCATTGTGCCCCGTTAAAGTGGCCACCGGGTTGCCGTCAGGACGCCACAGTTTGACCGTGCCATCGGCACTCGCCGAGGCGATCAGCTGCCCATCGGCGCTAAAACTCACCCCTGTAACGCGCCCCTGATGCCCGTCTAAGACGTTGCGCTGCTGCACCCAGACCACTGATTGCTGTAAGGCCGTGATCACAAGCGATCGCAACTCTGGGCTGCTCTGGGCCCAGTCAGACTCTTGGAAGATCTTGCCAGCCCGGATCGCTTCCAGCAGGGCCTCAAACGGACGCCCCGACAAAAATAGCCCCTCGGAGGCCTTCGACAGCGCCACCAGCTGCTGCCGTTCCGCAGTGACGCGCAGCACGTCCGCAATTTGACGACTTTCCTCAGCCTGCTGATAGAGCAAAAAAGAACCGATCCCCAGCCCTACGGCTACGCTAGAGGCGATCGCCACAATGCCTACCCACACGCGCTGACGACGAATTGAGGCGCGCTCTTGAGTAAGCTCCTGTTCCTGCTGGGCCAGCTCTAGGTGACGCGACCCCCAAATATAGTCTTGCTGCAATTGCAGCGGTTCTGGGCGTTTGCCTTTGCTTTGCGACAGCCACGTTTCGGCATCTTTGAGATCGCTGCCCCTGAGCAAAAAGCTGTCGTCCCGCTGACGCGTATGCCATTCCGTCGCCCGCAGCAGCAGTCGCGTATGCTGACGAACGTAGTCTAAATCGTCATCGAGAGCCTTAACCAGCATCCGAAACGAGCCGTCAAAGTCATCCTGAGGGCGAAAAAAGATCCAGTTGAGCTTGCCCAACTCTGGGTGAACAATACTGGGATCAACATCCGCAAACACTAGGGGCACAATGCGCTTATTGTGCTGCAAGGCGTGCTCTAACTCTTGTTTGCACACCGTTGACTGGATCGAGTCGGGGCTGATCACAAAAATAAACGAATCGGCCACTTCAATCCCTAGCTGGATTTCGCGCCACCAGTCGGCCGCCGCCGGAATATTTTCCCAATCTACCCAGACCTCGCGCCCCCGCTTTTGCAGCGAGGCGTGCAGGGCTTTGACAAAATCTTTATTGCGCCGCGAGTAGGAAATGAAAACGTTGGCCGTATCAGACTGGCTATCGAGAATGCGCCAGATATCTTTGGGCATTTGGCGCACCGACTTATGCGCCAGCCGAATCTGATAGTAGGTTTCGCCGTCGTCTTCAAGCACCTTGACATACTGCTTGCTGACCAGCTCATCTAGCAACCCTAGGGCTGTCTCTGGATCCTGCTGCAAGTGTTCAGCAACCTGGGCTAAAGTCACCTCCTCGCGCCGAATGAGCCAGTTGACGAGGTGCTGCAGATGATCTGGAAGCGTAACGATATCAACAATGCGCAATCCGGTCAGAGTTGCCCCTGACTGCGGCTGAGCCGCGCTCAATGTCCGATTTGTCATGATAGTCCTATCGCAACGTTAGTGCGTAGGGGTAGATAGCCACCCGTACCCCATGCGACCCTGTATCGCATAGGATGATTTGTCAATCATAAGAAAATAACGACAAATTGCCACGAATCATCCCAAATCAGGCGCAAATCGATCAACAATCGCGATCGCCCCTCCCATCCAGCATCATTGCAATCTGTTGAGTGCTTGAAATGGATCGTTAAAATGCGCTAAAAGTGCCGTATAAAAAGCAGTTTGGTCATTGTTATCATCTCTGCCAACCCCATTCTGAGGATTTTGGAGTGCGTTTGGAGAGGTTTTCGATATGATGATACTTCTGAAACCCCAATTACAGAGAGCCATGACAACGCCACGGTCTAGCTTGCAGGAACTTGCCAAACAGGGCGACATTGGAGCGATCGCCGTCTTGATGAATCGCCCATTGCAGCCCAAGGGCATCACGGCCGATGTGACTGCCAAAGACGACTACCTTGAAGTTCGCGTCGAGGGCGAGCAGACCCCCAACCAGAGTGCGCTGGTGCAGTTTGTCAAAACCGGCTTATCCAATTTGGGGATCAGCCAGTTTCACGGGGTTAAACTATACGGCTATCGCCAGGGCGAGTCGAGCCCCGACTGGGAAGACTCCTTTGATTTACCCCGTTTGCCCACTACAGTAATTCCTGCCCCGCCGCCACCGATGCCGGCCAGCGCGGGCTTGGTTGATGCCGGCTTAGCAGGTGCGGGCTTAGCAAGTGCAGGCTTAGCAAGTACAGGCTTAACGGATGCGAGCTTAACGGATTCAGAGGCGATCGCCGATCGCAATGGTTTAGTCCCCGATCCCGCCCTCGATCCCACTACTGATCCAACCACAGAACCCTCCCTCGATCTATTGCCAGAACCGAGTGAACTAGAAATTTCGGATCTCAATTCTTAGCTTGAGCCAGCCTCAAACTCTGGGCTAGACCCAGACGCCTATCTGCCGCCCGCCGGGGGAGATGCCAACGGGCTTTATGCAGACACCAATTATACAAATGACTATTCAAGCAGCGCTTCAGATACCTATTCAGACGTCTATCCAGACCGTTATTCAGACGATACACCAAACCCCTATTTACCCCCCGACAACCTCACCAGTGAGGATCTGGGCATTGGGTCAAGCTACAGCGACGATGTTCTAGGCGTTGACCCAGCGCCCGCGCAAAACCCAAATCTAGACCCTGCTCAACCCGCAGTCGAAGACGAAGACGAGGAGGCCGTAGCCGCCTCTGCTGCCGCAGCAGAAACCGACGA
>DATNOW010000735.1:0-2873 GCA_036703515.1 Chroococcidiopsis sp. | reverse complement strand
ATCCACACGAATCTCGCCCGCATCAGGCGACACTAGCCCATAGAGGATATTCATCAGGGTGGTTTTGCCCGCCCCATTTTCTCCGAGCAAGACATGGATCTGCCCCGCTTCTACGCCAAAATCAATGGCGTCATTGGCCAGCACCCCGGCAAAACGTTTGGTGATCTGGCTGGCTTCGAGCACAGGCGACACGGCTATTGGACTCCTGTGATCGTGGCATCGGCTTTAATCGCCTCTTCTGCGGCTGTTACCTTGGCTTTGCAGTCGGCCGAGATCTGGCTATCCCAGTCGTGGAAAGGTGCAAGACCGACCCCTCCGGTGCTGATCGTGGCCAACTCGATGCCGGGTTTGAGTTCACCGGCCGCAAATTCTGCGATCGCTTGGGTGGTCGCCACGTCCATGTTTTTGATGGCACTGGTAATCAGCGCATCCTTGACTTCGGGATAGGTGAAATATTGGTCTACGTCAACGCCAATGCCCTTTTTGCCTGCTTCTTTAGCGGCTAGCAGGCCGCCATTGCCCGTGTTGCCGCCGACGGCAAAGATCACGTCTGCCCCTTGGCTGATGAAGCTCTGCCCCACCGATTTACCCGTCGCCGGGTCGTTGAAGTCAGGAATATATTGGTTAAAAGTTTCGATTGCCGGGTTGGCCGATTTCGCCCCCGTTTGAAAACCCGTTACAAACCGCACCACCGGAGGAATTTCCATCCCCGACACGGTGGCCACTTTGCCAGTTTCGCTGACGCAGGCCGCCAGCACGCCCGCCAAATAGCCAGCCTGATCTTCGGCAAACATCAGGCTCGTGACGTTTTTGAGGTCGCCCTTGTAGGGATCGGCCCCATCGTCACCCGGGCTGTAGGAATAGTCGATGATCACAAACTTGGTATCGGGATATTTTTTGGCCATGGCTGCGGTGGCATCGCCCATCAAAAAGCCCACCGTCACGACCAGATCGGCCCCTTCCGAAATTTGGGTTTCAATATTCTTTTCGTAGTCGCTGCTGCTGGTAGACGACACATAGGAAAAGCCGAGACCGGCTGCTTCTGCTCCTTCCCGTGCGCCTTTGAGGGTGTATTCGTTAAACGATTTATCATTTTCTCCGCCCGTATCTAAAACAACACCGATGGTCATTGCTTCAGCGCTGGCTGAGGGAGAGCCCGACCCCGCATCCGAGGGTGTCGAAGCTGGGTTGCACGCGGTCACGGTGACGAGGGCAGAGGTGAGAAATGCAAGGAGGAGTATTAGTTTTTTGCGCATTGCAGCAATCGGTTTGCGATTCAGAATTAGGACAGTAGAACAGAACTAGTGTTGTCCTACTACATTTGCAGGGCAAGATTCTGTTACAAAAATTCCATGGCGGGCGATCGCTCCTCTTTTCGCCACCGACGATGTGGCGACCATGTCTCTACCATACTCAGGCGTAATATTTTTATGCTAAAGAATTTTATGTTAGAGAAGAGAAATTATATTAGTCATGTGTGGTCTGATTTAGCGGTAGTCGTGCCCAGTCGGCAGTTTAGCCTATAGGTCAATTAGGTCAATATAGGCATAAATATGGGCATAGGATAGGCATAGGATGCGTATGTTTCCCATTCCTGTTTTGCAGACAGGTATGTAAAGATCAAGTAAAAGTTAGCTTAAAAAGCCTTGAGCGCTATGAAACGCAGTCTACGTCCTGTGCAAGGGATTAATGATTGCAGCCTGGCTGAAGCAAAAGTTTCCCAACTCAACCAACGGTTGCACTATCTCATTCAGGTCATTCAGCGGCTGACGGTTGCGCGTGATCTCAATACCATCATGGCTGTTGTGCGGACAGGGGCACGACAGCTAACGGGTGCCGATGGTGCCACTTTTGTCTTGCGAGATGGGGATTTTTGCTACTATGCCGACGAAGATGCCATCAGCCCCCTCTGGAAAGGCGGACGGTTTCCGATGAGCGCCTGCATTAGCGGGTGGGTCATGCTCAATCAGCAATCGGTCACCATTGCCGATATCTACGCTGATCCCCGCATTCCTGCCGAGGCCTATCGGCCAACATTTGTTAAAAGTTTAGCCATGGTTCCGATTCGGACTCGCGATCCGATTGGTGCGATTGGTAACTATTGGGCAACTCACCACACCCTCACCGATCAAGAGCTCAACCTGTTGCAGACCCTTGCCGATGCGGCAGCAGTTGCCCTAGAAAACGTGTATCTGTACCAAGAGCAAGAGCGCCGAATTCGAGAACGCACGGCTCAATTGCAGAAGGCGCTTGATTTTGAAGCTTTGCTAAAGCGGATCACAGACAATGTGCGCGATCGCCTCGATGAGCACCAGATTATTACCACCATCGTTCAAGAGCTGACCCAGGGACTAGCCTTGAGCTGTTGCAATACAACGTTTTATGATCTGGATTATGATCGGGAGTCGGCCACTGCCACTGATGATCGGGCACAGGTTCATGCAGCGGGCTGTGATCAATGCCTGTGCTCTGTCTTAACGGTCAATTGCGGCAGCGCTGCGGCCATGTCCGAATTTTCTGAGCTGTATGTTCAACTTTTACACGGCGCAACGTTGCAATTTTGCCGCATCCCCCCGCCAGATCTATCGCCAGACCTATTACCAGCAGCGGCAGAATCCATCGTGCTGCTCTGCCCGATTGTGGACGAGCAGCGGGTGCTCGGCAATATTTGGCTTAGCCGAACTTCAACAGAAGCCTTTACCGAACTGGAAGTGCGCTTGGTGCAACAAGTGGCCAATCAGTGTGCGATCGCCCTGCGTCAAGCGCGGTTACGCAAAGCATTGCAGACCCAAGTCACAGAGTTAGAGCGCCTCAATCAGCTCAAAGATGACTTTCTCAGCACGGTTTCCCATGAGCTGAGGACGCCCATGACC
>DATNOW010000734.1:0-3084 GCA_036703515.1 Chroococcidiopsis sp. | reverse complement strand
GATAACGCGTGTAAACACCGTAGCCTATTTTAAGACGGGCGTTCTAGGACGGGCGATCGGCGCATATCACGTTAAATTCGTTTGCAGCAAACAATACTAAAAATTAAAAGCAGCGGTCTTTTGCGCGCGAGCGGCGACAATAAGCCATAGCGTAAAGGAAACCCACGGCTATGAAACCCATTCGCACCTTTAATGTTTCGCCTGCCCTGCCCCCCCAACTCGAAGCGTTGCGCAAGCTGGCTTATAACCTTCATTGGGACTGGAACCTTGAAACACGCGATTTATTTAGCCGACTCGATCGCGACCTGTGGGAATCTAGCCGCTATAACCCCGTATTGATGTTAGGCACCATCAGTCAGGCCCGGCTGCGCGAAGTGGCCGAAGATGAAGGTTTTTTGGCCCAGATGGATCGGGCGGCGCGACAGCTTGATGACTACCTAGCGCAGCGCACCTGGTTTCGCAAACAGCGCAAGCTGGCCGGTGGCGCGGCCTCTGGTAATTCTTCTGGTGCGTCTTCTGGCACCTCCTCTGGTGCGTCTTCTGGTGCTTCTTCTAGTGCCCCCGTGGACGACCCATCTCAGCCGCCCGCAGCCACCACGGAGGATTGCTATGCTTACTTTTCGGCAGAGTTTGGCTTAACCACCTGCCTGCCGATTTATTCGGGGGGGCTGGGGGTGCTGGCGGGCGATCACCTCAAGTCAGCCAGCGACCTGGGCTTGCCTTTGGTCGGGGTGGGCTTGCTCTACCAAGAGGGCTATTTTGCCCAATATTTTAATGCCGATGGCTGGCAGCAAGAGCGCTATCCGATCAACGACTTTTACAACATGCCGCTGCATCCAGAGCGCAACCCCGACGGCTCCGAACTGCGGATTGAGGTTAGCTATCCCGGGCGGGTAGTGTATGCCAGGGTGTGGCGCGTGCAGGTGGGCACCGTGCCGCTGTATTTGCTCGATACCAACATTGAACCCAACAGCCGCTACGACCAAGATATTACCGACCAGCTCTATGGTGGCGACATTGATTTGCGCATTCACCAAGAGATCATGCTGGGCATCGGTGGGGTGCAGATGCTGCGGGCGCTGGGGCTCAACCCAACGGTTTACCACATGAATGAGGGGCATTCGGCGTTTTTGGCCTTAGAGCGCATTCGCCTGATGATCCAAGATGAGGGGCTGTCGTTTGCGGAGGCGCAGCAGGTGGCGAAGGCTAGCCAGCTATTTACCACCCACACGCCGGTACCGGCTGGCATTGACCTGTTTCCAGCCGAGAAAATTACCTACTACCTGGGGCGCTATGCCGAGTGCTTTGGGCAGTCGCAGGAGCAGTTTTTGTCTCTGGGACGGGAGCGCACGGGAGATCTGTCGTCGCCGTTTAGCATGGCGATTTTGGCGATTAAGATGGCCAGCTTTGTCAATGGGGTGAGTGCGCTACACGGCAGCGTGTCGCAGGAAATGTTTAAGTCGCAGTGGAATGGCTTGCCGCTGGCGGAGGTGCCAATTACGTCGATTACCAATGGCGTCCATGCCCGTAGCTGTGTGGCGAAGCCGACCCAAGACCTGTATGAACGCTATCTGGGGCCAAACTGGGCTCAGGCGCTACAGGATGAGCCGCTGTGGGAGCGGGTCAACTCGATCCCCGATGAGGAACTGTGGCGCAACCATGAGCGGATGCGGTCGGAACTGGTGGTCGCAGTGCGCGATCGCCTCCAGCGCAGCCTGCGGGAGCGGGGCGCGTCAACAGCGGAGTTGACCCAGGCCCAGGAAGTATTAGACCCGAAGGTGCTGACGATTGGCTTTGCTCGCCGGTTTGCCACCTACAAACGGGCAACGCTGTTTATGCGCGATGTGGATCGGCTGAAGCGAATTTTGCTCGATCTGCACCGCGATCGCCTCCAAGGGGGACGGCTCAACCCGCGCAAGCGCACGGTGCAGTTTATTATTGCGGGCAAAGCCCACCCCAAAGACATTCCTGGTAAAGAGCTGATTCGCGACATTATCCACTTCATCCGTGAAGAAGACCTCAGCCACCATATTGTCTTTATCCCCAACTACGACATCACGGTGTCGCGGCTGATGGTGTCGGGCTGCGATGTCTGGCTCAACACCCCCCGTCGCCCCCGCGAGGCATCGGGCACCAGCGGCATGAAAGCCTCCATGAATGGGCTGCCTAACTTCAGCGTCTTAGACGGCTGGTGGGACGAGGCCGACTATGCCCACACCGGCTGGGCGATTGGGCATGGCGAAGACTACGATGACTTGGAATACCAAGATGAAGTCGAGGCCAATGCCCTTTATGAAACCCTAGAGCAGGAGATTGTGCCGCTGTTTTACAACCGCGATGAGGAGGATCTGCCGAGGGGCTGGATTGCCAAGATGAAGGAGGCCATTCGGCTCAACTGTCCCCGCTTTAACACCGCCCGGATGGTGGGTGAATATGCGCTGCGGGCCTATTTCCCGCTCAGCGATCGCCATCGGGTGCTCAAGTCTGACCGCTACGCGCCAGCCAAAACCTTAGCGCACTGGCAGTCCCACTTGTTTGAACATTGGTATGACATTAAGGTAGAAGCCGTAGAGGTCTCGACCGACACCGACGTGCAGGTGGATGAGGCGATCGCCGTCAGCGCTCGGCTGCGGCTGGGAGCCCTGTCACCCAACGATGTCAGCGTCGAGCTCTACCAGGGATCGATCAACGACAAAGGTGAGATTGCCAATGGCATGCCCGTACCCATGACCTATCAAGGCCAAGATCCGCAAGACCCTAACATCAGCCTCTACAGTAGTGCGATCGCCTATCGCAACAGCGGCTTCCAGGGGTTTTCGCTGCGGGTCTTGCCCCATCATGAATATCTGAGCAGTCCCTTTGCGCCGGGTTTGACCCTGTGGGCCCAATAAGATCGCGATCGCACGCATGATTCCATCCTCCCCCAGCCTGTCTCGTCCCGCTGCCGCCGCCCCCTCAACCCGACCCCTTTGGCACACCCTGCAACAGTGGTCGCGCCCGCCCGTGCTGCTGCCCCATCTGTTTGCAGGGCTGATCGTGGGGATCGTCACCTTTACCTATGGGCTGTCATGCGCCGCTCTGATT
>DATNOW010000733.1:0-2763 GCA_036703515.1 Chroococcidiopsis sp. | reverse complement strand
GTTATTTTGCGGATGAATCTGTTTGGGGCGTGGATGGCGGTGCTGGCGGCGGAAATGGTAGGGGTCAATACCGGGCTGGGGGCGATCGTCATGGTTGGTCGGCAGATGTTTAACGCCAAGCTGATGTTTTTGGGCATGGCCATGATCGGCGTGATTGGCTATTTGCTCGATGCCGGGTTTGCTCAGATTCAGCGACGCGTCTTGTGGTGGAAGAGTAATGCACAGATTTAATAGACGCAGATTTAATAGACAAAGTTAGACCAGTTCTTGTTAGAAATCTGCTATAGAAAGCTGACCCAGCGCCTGCTCTGCCAGTGCTGCTATCAGGGCTACCAGGGGTTTAATTGTATGAGGATGGAGAATACACCGTGGGCGTAATTGAGTGTCAAAATGTCACCAAGATTTGGGAAGTGGGAACATCCCAAGAGTTATTGGCCCTCGACGATGTTAGCTTCTCGGTTAACTCTGGAGAATTTGTCGTCATCATTGGCCCCAGCGGCTGTGGCAAAAGCACCCTGCTGGGAATGATTGCTGGGTTAGAAATGCCCACCAGCGGCACAATTTTGCATAACGGCCAGCCGATTGCGGCCCCCGATCCCGATCGCTCTTTGATTTTTCAGCAGCCGTCGCTGTTGCCCTGGCTATCGCTGATCGACAACGTGGCTATGGGGTTGACCTTTAAGGGCATGGGCAAAAAGGAACGCTATCAGCGGGCGGAGGAATTTTTGGCGGAGGTGGGGCTTCGCCCCTTTGCCCACAAGTATCCGCATCAGCTATCGGGCGGGATGCAGCAGCGGGCCTGCATTGCCCGCGCCCTGTGCCTGGGGGCTGACATCTTGCTGATGGATGAACCGTTTGCGGCGCTGGATGTGCAAACCCGCTACAACATGCAGAAGTTTCTGCTCGATATCTGGGAAGGGACGGGAAAAACCGTTGTTTTTGTCACCCACCACATCGATGAAGCAGTGTTTTTGGCCGATCGGGTGATTACGCTCTCGGCCCGGCCGGGGCGCTTGCTGGATAGCGTTGAGATTCCGATGGAGCGACCGCGGGATGTGATTAGCCCTGAGTTTGAGCGCCACCGCACGCTATTTGTTAAACACTTGCGTTCAGAAGTGAACAAGGCCTTTGCCGAACAGGAACTGGCCGAAATGCTCGACACTCGCATTAAGTAAGGAGCGATCGCCATGCTCAAGTCTTGGAATCTGCTCAAAAATCTGACCGATGCGCTGCTCAAACCAGAGCCGCTGCCTGAACCTGCCGCAGAAGTTTCCCCAGAAGTCTCTCCAGATTCATCAGAAGATGCCCCCGCCATCGATATCTGGGTCTATGCCGAACCCGCCGGGGAAGAACCAGACCCGCTCAAGCGCAACGTTTTGCAGTGGCGACGGCTGATTTCGTCGGTGCGGGAGCCGCTGGATGAGTTTCCGGGGCAATCAGTAGATGTGATTGGCTTTGTCCATCGCCAGCCCAGCGATAGCGCCCAGCAGTTTACCGTGGCGCGCCATATCATTCGCTGCTGCTTGGCCGACACTGTGCCCCTAGGGCTGGTGGTGCAGTGGGAGGGTGAACCCTTTGCGGCAGACACTTGGCTGCGGGTGCGGGGGCAGTTTGCCCGGGTGGATGCGGGCAACGGGCGCGAAAAGCTGGCGATCGCCCCCAGTGCCATCGAGGTCATCCCGACGCCACAAAAACTCTATATCAACGGTGTATTTTGAGCAGGGAGATCTTGAGCAGGGAGGCGGGAGTGGCGATATGTTGAGCAGCGAGATATGGAGCAGAGAGCCGCGGGTTTTAGTGGGGATGCTGACACCCTCCTCCAATACCGTATTGGAACCCGTCACCTGCGCCATGGTGGCCGATTTACCCGATGTGTCGATGCACTTCAGCCGCTTTCGGGTTACGGAAATCGCCCTGAGTGATTCAGCCCTGGGGCAGTTTCAGCTCGACACCCTGCTACAAGCGGCCCGGCTGCTGGCCGACGCCAAGGTAAATGTGATCGCCTGGAATGGCACCTCGGCCGGGTGGCTGGGGTTTGAGGCCGACGTTCAACTGTGCGATCGCATCCAGGCGGAAACCGGCATTCCTGCCACCACTTCGGTGCTCGCGCTAAACGAACGCTTGCAGCAGCAGGGGGCCAAAACCCTAGGCTTGGTCACGCCCTACCGCGAGGCCGTGCAGCAGCGGATCATCGCCAACTATCAGCAGATTGGCATCGACTGCATTGCCGAACGCCACCTCGACCTGCAAGATAACTTCTCGTTTTCTGAGGTCAGCACCAATCAGATCAGCGCCATGGTGGCGGCGATCGCTGCCACTAAGCCCGATGCCATTACTACTTTCTGCACCTACCTGCGGGCGGCTCCCCTGGTGCGATCGCTAGAGGCCGCCCACTCCATCCCGATCTATGACACTATCAGCGTCGTCGTCTGGAAAGCGCTACAGCTAGCCGGTGTAGACACCGCCCGCGTGCAGGGCTGGGGCCGCCTGTTTCAGCCATGATCGATAATGCCCCCGATAGTGCCCCTGCCATTGCCCAGCTTACGGCCACTCAACTCGCCGCCGCCCTGCGATCGCGCCAGGTGACCGCCGTTGAAGCCGTAGCCGCCAGCTTTGACCAAATCGAACGCCACAACCCCACCCTCAACGCCTTTATTACCCTCTGCCCAGACCAAGCCAACCAAGCGGCGATCGCCGCTGACCAGGCCATCCAGCGGGGCGATCGCCTCGGGTTGCTGCACGGCATCCCCATCACGATCAAAG
>DATNOW010000732.1:0-3857 GCA_036703515.1 Chroococcidiopsis sp. | reverse complement strand
ATCCGCGGCCAGCACTTGACCATCTGCCGTCACGGCCGCGTCATTGCCGCCGCCATCGCCATTGACAATAGTAATATCGGTTGGATCGAGCAGCAGTGTGCCGATCGCACCATTGGGTGCCGTCAGGTCAACGGTTCCCGTGACCGTTAAGTGCCGCGCCCCAGACAGTTCTACAAAACCACCCTGCCCAGCGACTGTGCCGCCCCTGGCGCTGAGGGTGCCGTCAAAGCGGGTCGTGTCGTCGGCCCAGACAAAAATGCGGCCGCCCTCTCCGGTGGCGGTCAGGCTATTGGCGGTAATGGTGGTGTCTGCGTCAACGGTAGTCAAGGTGGCGGTCGCGATCGCACCCTGCCCGCGATAGTCTCCACCGATGCGGATTCGGCCCCCGTCGCGTCCCGATGCGTTGAGGTTGGCACCCAGCACCATGACGCGATCGCCCACTAGATTAATCTCAGGAATGGCGGTAGGCGACGCTGCATCAAGGGTGCCAGAGATGACGACCGTTCCCGGTTGGGTGGCGATCGCCCTGTTGGTACTAGTCAGGCGCACGGTGCCATCGGGATCAACCGTCAGCCCGGTGGCGGTGGCGATCGCCCCACCTGTGAGTAGCTCTGGCAGCGACGCCGGTCGAAGGCCCCCCTCTGAGAGCGTGCCATCTCCCAGTGGCTCGATCTCCAGACTTAATAGCGTTCCAGCCTGGGTGAGGCGGACACGGCTTTCGCCAGGCACAGCCGCCACGGTGATAGTGCCCCCGGCAGCGCTTAACGTCCCCGTATTCACAACCGTCCCGCCCAGCAGCGTCAGTGATTCACCCGCTGGGACGCTGAGATACCCCGCATTGGTAATAACGCCCGACTCTGCCAGAGAAAAGTAAAACTGATCGGGATTGCCAACCAAATCGGCATAGCGATTATCGCCAACAGCATCCAACCAATTTTGGTTAAACCCAATCCCAGTTGCCGTTGTCGCCAAAAAAGAAGCGGGTAGATCAAGCCTGGCATGGGGGCCAAAAATAATTCCTGCCGGATTAATCAAATAAAGATTGGAATTTCCCCCCGTCATCCGCAGTAGCCCATCAATCACCGAAGGGTTGCCGCCCGTGACGCGACCCAGCACATTGTCGATAGCCGGTGTAGAGATAAATTCAGCAATTTCGCCAGCACTTAAGCCAAGCCGCTCAAAACTGTGAAATAGATTGCGCCCATCGCGCGAAAGGCTGCCACCGCGAATAATGTAGCGATCGCCGTCACGGGTAATCAGAGTGTGTGCATCGTCATTGGCTGTAATAGACTGGGCAAGCGAGGGACGGGCAAATGACGCAGAAGACACTACAGCTAGCAACAATACGGCGCAAACTTTGGCATCAGTCATGGCGATCGCTTTGGGTGACTTTAGGAGTTGACAGATAATTGACAGATGAGGAGATTTCTGAGGAATAAAGATACCCAGACTACAGGGGCAGGTTTAGTAAATCCCCTTTTGCACCCGTCGATGGATTGGAAAAACCTGCCCTTACAGGGGATTCTTTCCTGAAAACCGCCTAACGTTATTTTTGGAAAGCACCGCGAGAAATCTCTTTCCAAAAATAAAAATCTGGCTTTTTTGAAACTACGCTTTGTAACCCATCAAGAAAGAAAAGCCGTTGGGAATGGAGCAGCGATATATCTACACCGAGATTAATGGCAGATGGCGCTACAGCCAGCCATCAATCTCGGTTCTATTCACTCCCTGTTGCTATGCGGAGATGGCGCAAATGCGTTTTAATTTTGTCGTAGAATACAGCATTTTCACTGATTTTGAAAGCTGTTTAAAGCACATTTGGCGTTGCGATATTGCAGGATGAATTAAGCTGGAACACGCACGTCAGCAGATTTGAGGGATGCGGTAGCAAACAAATCAAGGGCGTCAGCATTTCCACTGATTTAGAATAGCAGAGCGGCTGGCGATGCGACTGAGCGAGATAATGGCACAGTTGGGTGTTTTCTTCCCTCTAGCGATCGCCGCTCAGTCATGGTTAACGTAAAGGTTTTGGCAATAGACAATCCATTATTCAACCACTTCAATTGTGGTAGCGATCGCTGCCAGTTGTGTTGTATCCACCGCCCGGATACCCCTGCTCACTGCAATGCCGGCGCGAGTGCTCTGATCGAAGTCGCCAAGCAGCGATTCGATCACGGTAATAGGTTCATCTTCACTCAGGGCGATCGGATCGCCGGAGCGTACACCGCGGCTACGGGCAATTTGCTGTAGCCCACGTAGGGCATCGCGGAGGGGCTCGGTGCTGGCCAGCACGAGTAGGCTGAGGGTGCCGGAGGGGCCTTGGACAACGAAGCGAAAGTCGTCTTCGGGAGTGCTGCTGCGGGGAGGGACGGTCAGGGTTTGACCGCGGGCAACGAGGGCGGCATCGATGGGAGCATCCCACTCGACGGGGTAGAGAATGATAATCTCACCGCTGCTGGCGATCGCCAAGACACCAATGTAGAGGTTGCGCGATTCGTTGTTTTGCACCTGCACTTGAATCTCGGTACCGGGACGGAAGTTGGATGCAGTGGCGATTTGCTGGGGGACGATGCCGGCTTCTTCGGCTCCACGGCTGCTGACGGGGGTGGCAGCAGAGCGATCGCTCACGGGCATGACGCTCACAGATACCCGCAGGGTGGAGCTATCGCGGTTTAAGACTAGGCGCAACAGCCGACCGGCGAGCAACATTTTGAGGGGCGATCGCAGGCGGTTAACGGCGGCGGCGATGGGTTCATCCACCCGCCCAAAGGAGTCGGGGAGCGGGCGCAACCCGGCGGTAAATAGCCCAATGCTGCCGATGGGGGTAAGGTTGGGCAGGTTGAGCGTTCTGGATTCGGCTAGGACGGCTTCGCTCATGCGCCCCAGCAGATAGTCTACGGGGGTTTGCTGGTCTACGGGGACGGGGACGATGCGAGTGACAGATTGGAGGGCGCTTTGGGCGGCGGCTAAATCACGCCCGAGGGATGGATCTAGCCCAACCCGCAGGGCCAGGTCGGTGGGGACGCCGCGAATGCGTTCGCGCAGCAGCGCACCCGTGGACACGACGGCCCGGTGCTCGGTGGTGAGGGTGCCGTAGCCGACGAGGCCAACTCGACTAGTTTGGGTGACGGTGCCGAGGGTGCGCCCGTCGCGGTCGATTACGTTAAAGACGGCTCCTTCGCTAAAGGCTTCTAGGCTCTCAGACGATACCCCACCCAGCCAAAATTCAACCTGATCGCCTTCAATCTGACGGATGACGGCTTCGGCGGCGGCGGTGGGCTGATCAATGAAATAAACAGGCGCTTCGCTATAGTTGCGGGTGGGCATGACTTGGTAGACCGGCTGTTGCACCACGCCGGAAGCCTGCGCCACATCCTGGGTGCTGCGGGTGAGGTTGACGAAGACGCTGCCGAGGGACTGGCTGTTGGGCTGCTGCCACAGGTAGCGAGTCAGCAGGTAGGTGAATGCCCCGGCGTGGAAGTCGGCAAAGGCAGCGTCGGCAGCATACTGGTTGGCGAGGGCGGATCCTAGTGCGACGCCTTTGGCAATACCGCTCTGACGCGCCTGGTTAAATGCGGCGAGCGATAGGCCTAAACGCGATCGCCATTGGGCTTGGTATTCTAGTTCGGCCGGGCTTGCGACAAAGCGCTGACCGGCATTACCCAGTCGCTCTACGGCTCTGGTTCTGAGGTTGCCGCGCACGCCGCCCCCGGAATGGCAGCTATCGAGCACGACGGTTAGGTTATCGGTATTGACGGCTGACATTAATAAAAATAGCGATCGCCCAGTAATATCGGGGACGGCGATATCACCGGACTCGGCCGCTCTGGGGGTGATATCGTTGGGCACTAGGGTGC
>DATNOW010000731.1:0-4896 GCA_036703515.1 Chroococcidiopsis sp. | reverse complement strand
GGAACTGATGGAAACGCTGGGTGTGCCGGTTTCACCGGAATTAGAGGTCGCACAGAAGGAGGTCGTTTAACGATGGCTGATGCAGAAGCAACGCCAATACCGGTAGAGTCTGGCTCGATCGTCGAGGTTGGCCCTGTCTCTAGCTGGCTGACGAGCAATGGTTTTGACCACGAATCTCTAGAGCCTAGTCACTTGGGTGTTGAGGTGCTGCGGGTTGATCCAGAATTCCTGATCCCGTTTGCGACCGCGCTCTATGCCTATGGATTTAACTGCCTGCAATGCCAGTTTGCCTACGATACCGGGCCGGGCGGTGACTTAGTCAGCGTCTACCATCTGATCAAGGTAGCCGATAACGTCACCAAGCCAGAAGAGCTAACTCTCAAGGTGTTTTTGCCGCGCGCAGACCCCAAGGTGCAGTCGGTCTACTGGATCTGGAAAGGAGCCGATTGGCAAGAGCGCGAAAGCTACGACATGTATGGCATCGTCTACGAGGGGCACCCCAACCTGAAGCGCATCCTCATGCCCGAAGATTGGGTAGGCTGGCCCCTGCGGAAAGACTATGTCTCGCCTGATTTCTTCGAGCTGCAAGACGCCTACTAGGAGCATTCCTATTCAGGACATTCTTGCGATCGCTCCCCATCGGGCGCTACTCAAATATCAACACAGGACTCCAGAAAGCAGAGAAGCTTCCTGGAGTCCTGTGTTTTTAACGCAGCAGCACGCTCCAGGTGGCGGGGCCGACGACTCCATCGTCGGTGAGCTGATTGCTGCGCTGAAAGGCTTCGACTGCGGCCTGGGTGCCAGAACCAAACACCCCATCGATTTCACCGTCATAGAATCCAGCCCGACTAAGCCGCTCTTGCAGACGGGCGATCGCCGGGCCACGCATTCCTTGGCGCAGGGTGGGCAGTTCTACATTGTTGGGATCGGGGGCCGTAGACGGGCGGGTGGGGCGAGGGCTCGCGCCGCTGGGCGATGGCGAAGGGCTAGGCGTCGGGCGCACTGACGGAGAGGGGCTGGGGCTAGGCTGGGGAGTGGTGGCCGTTTGCTCAGCGGCGGCGGGCAAGAGGCGATTCCAGGTGGCGGGGCCTGCTACCCCATCAGACTCTAGACCGGCTGCCCGCTGAAATGCAGCGACCGCATTGGCGGTACCGTCTTGATAGAGCCCATCGACCGGGCCCGTATAGTAACCCAGCAGTCTAAGCATCCCCTGTAGCTCAGAGACACTGGCTCCTTCGCTACCCAATTGCAGCGTGGGGCGTGAGGATGCGGCCGTCGACTGAGCTACCAGCGGTGTATCGGGCGTGGCTTGGGCCGTCAAAATACTGCTGCTCGTTGGGATTTGCCCCATCGCCGGGTGCGCCCCAGCAGACAGCACAACCGCGCTTAGAAGAATCAGGGTGCGATAATCGCGTCGCCCCTCAAAAAGTAGCCGCTGAAAAGGTCGCCCCTGGAAAAACCGCCACTGACAAACCTGCGAAAACAGCAGTCGTGAATCAGCGATGTTGCTGTTGCTCAGGCGAATGGTCATTGTCCTGAATCCTTGAAATAATGGGTAGGGAAATAAAGGGTAAGCTCAAAGTCAATTCTGCGTCAATCCTGGTCAATTCCACGCCAGTTCCATCTCAGGAGAAGCTTTACGATACCCCAGACTCCTAAGCCGCTGCTTCTGATGAACAGTCGCTGATGATCACCGGACGCGTCTAATGAACAGTCGCTTCTGATGGAATAGTTTAGCCCGAGATGGGGTCTACTAGCGCTCGCAGGCCAGAGCCAAGGCCACCTGCTGAGCCGATAGGTGGAGTAGGGTAAGCTCATCTTCCCGCAGCGCACAAGGCTGTTTCCACTGCAACGATAGGATGGCTAGCACCGCATCGCGAAACAGAATGGGGACGATCAGATGGGCTTGAATACCCGCTTCGGCGTAATGAGGAACGCTGGATAAGGCGTTGTCGTTGGGGACGTTGACGGCCACCTGCATCTTTTGGGTGGCGATCGCCTCCTTCACCAGGGGATCTTGCCCCAGCCAATTTTTGAGCTCACCAATGGTGGTGTAAATCCCCTGCGCCGAGTCTAAGACACCGCCATTAACCAGCTGCAAAATGCTGCCATCGGCCCCAAAGGTTTCCCCAAAAATCGTGGCGATCGGCTCTAGCAGCGTATCAATCGTGTTGTGATCGCGAGTCACTTTAACGATCGTGCTGAGCAACGCAGTTTGAGCTTGGGCCCGACGCAGTTCATCGGTGCGCTGCTTAAACAAGTCGTAGGTTTCTGCGGCCCGCTGCACCACCAGCTTCAGCTCGTTGGGATCCCACGGTTTGGTGATGTATTTGTAGACCTGCCCCGAGTTGATCGCTTCGACCAAATCTTCCACGTCGGTAAAGCCGGTCAGGATGATCCGCATGGTGTTGGGGAATTTGGGCACGGTGCGGCTGAGAAATTCCGTTCCTTTCATCTCAGGCATGCGCTGGTCGGAGATGATCACGGCGACCTCACCTTCGACGGCTAGAATTTCTAACGCAATCACGCCGCTTTCAGCCCGAAGCACATTAAAGTCGCGGCGGAAGGTGCGATAGAGCAAATCGAGGTTGTCGGGCTCGTCATCGACAACCAGCATTTTGGGTTTTTGGGGTTTTTCTAGGCTCATCAGTTGGCGGCTAATGCTGTCCAGCTCCGGGATGGCAGTATCCATGTAACATAATCTCCTTCGCAAATCTGGTTTGGGGCGAGCCTATCTACAATCTTGAATCCTGCAATTAAGATACGGAATCCGGAGACTGAGTGTACGGATTAGTCAGTATGCCCACATATTGCCCTGACTCAAACCCAGCTCAAACCCAGCTCAAACCCAGTTTCACTAGACGCACCCAATATGAGGAGTTTTCGGTTGCTGAATCGTACAGCAAAGATGCTACCCAGCCATTCCCATCCACTTATCGCTTTTGAGTTTAGCGCATGATGTCATTTGCAGTGAAATACGGCGAAATCTCAGGCAAAATCACCAGGAAAATCGCCCTTGCTCGCAACAGGGTGGAGTAAGGGCGATCGCCATTCCAATAGCCTTCAAATAGCATTCCAATGGCCTTGGAATCATCAGTGGCAGACAAAACTCCCAAGATCACGCCTTGAGTTGGAAGGTGCCAGGCTCATAATCCGCCAGCGAGGGATAGGACAGCGGCAGGGTTGTATCTAGGGTCAACAGCCGCTGGCGGTAGTCTTGAAGGTAGGCTTGGCGCTGCTCGTCACTGGCGCGGGCCACCCCATAGGCAACAAAAGACGGCAGCACGTCAAAGCCGACAAACCGAAAAATGCCGTGGTTGATCGGAAACAGGAGGGTATTGATGTCGCCATTGAGCCCTGTAGGGCTGTAGATCGTGGCAGGGCCGCCTGTCGTCAACGACAGCATGGCCCTGCGCCCGGCCAGCACGCCGTTGTCATAAAAGCGTCCGCCACCGTAGACCGCGCCCATGGCAAAGACGCGATCGACCCAGCCTTTGAGGATGCCCGGTAGCCCAAACCACCACAGCGGAAACTGAAAGATTAAGACATCGCACCAAAACAGCTTGTCGATTTCTGCTTGAATGTCGGGGGCATAGCCGTTGACCTCCTGGGCATATTGTTCTTCGGCTTGCTGCTTGAGGTAGTCAGCATTTTTGACGCTGGTGAAATTGCGCCGGTCTGAAACAGGGTCAAACGGCATACTGTAGAGGTCGGAAATAATCACCTCATGCCCGTGCTCGGTCAGCGTTTGCTGGGCGGTTTGGGTCAGCGCCGCATTGAAACTTTGGGGTTCATGATGGGCGTGGACGATGAATACTTTCATAGCAAAGATCTCCAAACAAGGGGGCGATCGCAATCTGAGATGGGGGCGCTATTGCCAGGCCGCTTTGTAGTCGTCGATAAACTGGCTAAAGAGAATCGGGGGCTTGCCGGTGACGGTTTCAACGTCGGGCGAAATCATTGCGCTATAGCCTGCTTTGGCAATGCTGTTGAGCTCGGTCAGGGCTTGGACGAGGATTTCGGGTGTGCCCATCTGCCGCATGGCGTCGGTCGCCGCAGACTCGGGGATGTCGTGGTAGGCGATCGCCCGACCCAGCGCAGCGGTGAATAGTGCCGCAATATCGGCGGTGCTCAGCGCTTGTCCACCCGTGACCACATAGGTTTTACCGAGATGGGGAGTAGGCTGCTGTAGGCAGGTAGCAGTCACGGCCGCAATATCGCGAGCATCAACCCAATTCACCGGAGCATCGCCATAGGGGAGGTAGAGGGCATTTTGCTCCTTGATCATGCTGCCATAGAAGGTGATGAAATTTTGCATGAAAAAGCTGGGCTGGAGGATGGTGTGGGGTAAGCCCGATGCCTTGAGGTGGTCGTCTAACTGGTTGTGCCACTGCCCCGCCAGGATGGGCGCGGTCGGGGAAGCCCCAAAGGCCGATAGACGCACCACGTGGGCGACGCTGGCTCGCTGAGCCGCATCGATCAGCGCCGTACCCAAGGTGACAATTTGGGGGGTGAAGGGCACCAGCAAAAACGCTCGGCTGACTCCGGCAAAGGCGGCGTCTAGACTACTGGCGTCGGTCATGTCGAGCTGCACGGTGTCGGCAACGCCAAGGGCCAGCAGCTTGGCTTGGCTGCGGGAGCTATTGTAGGCGGCACGTACCGGCAGACCCGCATTGACAAGGGCGGTGATCACTTCGGTTCCCACGGTACCGGTTGATCCGGTAACTAAAACAAATTCCTGACTCATTGTGCGTTGGTTTCCTTCTTGCTGGCTGAGGCCGATAGCCTTATGGTGATTGAGCGCAAACTATTTGTCCAATGGATTATTGATATGACGGCTATTCAGCACATCAATTTAGCGGCGATTGATCTGAATTTGCTGGTGGTGTTTGATGC
>DATNOW010000730.1:0-2904 GCA_036703515.1 Chroococcidiopsis sp. | reverse complement strand
TAGGGTGCCGGTGGCGATCGCCCCGTTGACTTTAGCGGCCAGCCGTTTGGGGATTTGGTCGTTGCCGCCAATCACATGCCAGCGTTCATCGCTGATCCCATAGGTGCTCCATGCGCCCACATCGGTGCCGATCAAAAACAGCATATTGAGGCAAGACTGGTCGGCCGCATCGCGCCCAAATTCGGTGATATAGGCCACCTCTACAAACGAGCGGATGACGGGATCAACATCGGCGGCATTGAGATAGTCGGCCAGGGATTGCTGATCGAGGGCGATCGCGGCAGGGCTGGGATCACGGTAGGTAATCGGATTGCGCCCCAATCGCTGCAAGTCTTGCGAAATTCGTCGCGCCAGCGGGATAAAAGACTCAATGACCCGTTTGGGGCTAATTTTTTCACCTTGAAAATAGAGCACTTCCGGCTCAAGACCCGCATCGGCCTGCTTGAGATCGGCTAGGGTGAGCCCCAGGTCGGCTGCCAGCGATCGCACTGCTGTGTGGCGCGTGTCGATAAACTCTCCACCCAGTTCCACGACGTTGGGCAAATCGGGGAGTTGACTAACGCTGGCCAACCGTCCACCGACGCGCTGACTAGCCTCTACCACGTCCACGGGTACCCCGGCCTGCTGGAGTCGATAGGCCGCTGTCAGACCGGCCACGCCAGCTCCCACAATCAGCACCGCCGGTTCTGTCGCTGTGGCGGGCTCTGGTGCTGTTGCCATCAATGCGCTGGGAGGAAGCCCCAAGGCCCCCACCGATAGCAAACCAGCCTTGAGGGTTTGCCGTCGCGAAAGCTGTAGGTTGCCAGCACGATACAGATCCGCATCCGTCTCGGTGGCATCCGTTTTGATAATATCTGGCCAGGAATGCGGGTCTCGGGCTGCATGCTGAGCCCAGTAATAGGCCTGGTGCAAAAAAGTCGTGAGTCGTGATCTAGCCATAAAAAAGTTGAATGCGTCTGAGGAGTAGGTCTACATCCGGGAGAAATCCCGCGGCCTTGCTCCTATTCCCAGGCTATCGTGTTTATCAGCAGTCAGAGAGTAGTGTGGGGGCTGTTGACTGGGTCTGTAGGTCTAGAGGATGAGGCTCCAAGTCTACTGCGATTGACGGTTTCCAGACGCCCAAGCTGGGCTCGTCTCTGGGTTTATCCCTGGGGCAATATCGCCCGATGCCTAACCCCAGCTAACCCCAACCAACCCCAGCTAATCTCTGTTCTTTACCCTTTCTGTAGAATTCCTGACAACCGTAAACCCCACTCTGTACACTGTATATCTATAGCATTCGGTGTGCGTCTAACCGTTTCGAAATCCGGGTTTCGGCTCTCTTCAACGGACATTTCAGACAAACACGACTTTAAACTCAGTTTAATTTTCTCGCTAAGGGGTTTGTCGTGAATTTAATGCAACTCGTAGCTAGCCAGCCAGCCCATGTGCTGTGGTTAGTGGGTGGGGTCGGGGGGTTAGCGTTGGGCATGTTGGTCGGTGAACCGACCCTATCGGCGCTAGGGATCGCTGCATTCATTACGGCGATCGCATCATTGACTGTTAAAGATGCCGCCATTCAACTGGTGCTGTGGGGAGTGCTATCGGTGGCGCTGGTTGTGGTGTTTCGCGGCTTTTTACCAAAAAAGACCAGCGACCTGTCTCCGGGAGTAGAAGCACGAGTGTCCAAGCTGATTCCTCGGGGTGACATGGGCGAAGTCACCTACGAAGGCTCTTATTGGTCGGCCCGCTGCCAGATTACCGACATTGAGATTCGTGAAGGGCAATTTGTGCAGGTGATTGGGCGGCAGGGCAACACGCTGATCGTTTTGCCAACGACGTTTGCCGACGATTCGGATAACGACATTCAGGATCGCCCCGTGTAACCTACACTTGATTCGATCCCGATCCAATCCCGATTCGATCCAGATTAGATAGAGTTGATTGCGTTGACTTGGCGCGATTACGTTAGATTGAATGTACTATGACGGCTAGATATTGAATTGACGTCTAAGATTATCGTCTAAATGCATGGTCTAGGCATACGGCCTAAATCTACGGTCTAAACGCACAATCCTCACCGTATTGGCTAGATCGGCTAGTATTCCCGCACTACCCGCAGGAGATATAAGGAATTATGGAGTCCATTCTCATTGCCTCTACTCTGATCATCATTGGCTACGTTGTTGGCTCAGTCAAAATCATTGAACAGGGTAGTCAGGCATTGGTGCAGCGACTAGGGCGACATCAGCGCACCCTCGACGCTGGGTTAAATTTTGTCGTGCCGCTGCTCGATCGAATTGTGATCCAAGAGTTCACCAAAGAGAAGGTGCTGGATATTGATCCCCAAGATGCCATTACCCAAGACAACGTGCCGGTGTCGGTGGATGCGGTGATGTATTGGCAGATCCTAGACCTGAAGCTGGCCTATTACGGGGTCGACGACATCGAAGAAGCGCTCAAAAACCTGGTGATCACGACGCTGCGATCGCAAATTGGTAAGATGACCTTTGCCGAAACCCTGTCGTCGCGGGATGAAATCAATCGTGGGTTGGTGCATCAGCTTGACGACGCTACGGGTAAGTGGGGCGTCAAGGTCATGCTGGTTGAAGTCCAAAAGATTGAGCCATCTAAGGCCATCAAAGAAGCGCTCGAACAAGAGCGGGCCGCGATGAGTAGAAAAGAGGCCCTAATCGTTGAGGCCGAAGGGAAACGCAAGGCCTCGATTGCAGAAGCGCAGGGTAAAAAAGAAGCTGCGATCGCCGAAGCCGAAGGTATGGTGCAGTCGATGCAAATGCTGGCCAGCGCTTTAAAAGATCAGTCGAGCGGTGCGCCGATTAGCAACCGTCAAATTTTGCAATACATGGTGGCACAAAAGTATGTGGATGCCAACATGAAGCTGGGCAGCAGCCCCAACGCCAAAAT
>DATNOW010000729.1:0-3239 GCA_036703515.1 Chroococcidiopsis sp. | reverse complement strand
GCCGTCAGTGCCGACAGCCTTTTGGGGTTTGAGGGCCTCTAGCCCGACCTTACGCAAAAAGGTCGATTTGCCGACTCCTGGCCCGCCCAACACCATTAGGTAAGGCTCTTGATTAGTGACATCAATGCCATCCTGTTGCTGGCTACTGCGGACGCTGAAGCCCCGCCGACCACTTTTACGAAATGCGGTTTCCAGTGCTTCACGCGACTCAAAATACTGCAAGTCTGAGCGATCGAGCAGCCGCACAGGAGTGTAGATATCTTCTAGCTCCATGGGGGCATCCATGCGCACACAGACCACTTTGAGCTTGCCGTGGCGCTCTTGGTAGTTGGCGACATATTGCCTAGAAGCACGAAACAGGGCTTGCTCGGCGGCTTTGCCGATATCTTTGTTGAGCCATTTGGCGAGAGTGCTGCCCGATTCTTCTTTGGCGGTTTCTTGGATGGTGCTGAGGGTGAGGCTGGCTACAGTGGCGATCAGCGGTTCGAGTCCTGTCATGGGGGCAGCGGTGGGAGCTTTCTCCCAATTATGGCAATAGCCCCCCAAATTCTCCAGTTGATACACAAAGACCTCCGAGGTTTTTAAAAACCTCGGAGGTCTGGATGCAAGGTGCCTATCCTACCGCTATTCTTCGTTGCGGAGTCTGCGCCACATTTCTAGGGCATCTTGGCGCGATCGCCCCATGCGTTCTTCATAGCGTTGCCAAAACTGTTCCCACCAGTCTGAGGGCTGGTTGTGGTTGCCGTTGTATTCCGTGGGGCGACGGCTGGGGCCATCGACTACGAGGCTGCCGACATAATCGGCATCGTCATAGACGCGGGCGATCTGGTCGTGGATTTGGCGGATGTTGGCTTCTGAGACAACGCCATTGCTGGTCGCTTGATAAAACTGCACCGTGACGCGAATCGGGAAGTCAGGGTCGCGTTCGATCGGCAGGTTGTCGATTTCGGTGAAGGGGCCTTCTAGCTCGCCATGGCCAATCACGGCGGCTTCGACATCGCTTGGCCCGCGAGAGGCACCCGCTATCGGCGCAGCAGGCATAGCAAGGGGCACGGCAGAATCTTCCATGGCTGCAAACCGCATCGGTTGACGCTGCTTGAGCGGCACTTGGATCAGCATCACCATGTTGAGTCCGGCTTCACCGGCCGCATCGGGCGTTGGCGTGCCTGGGCGGGAATCGTTATTAAACTCGCTGAGCCGCTGCCCGGTAAAGCTAGCGCGATCGCCATCGTGGTTAAAAAACAAGCGTTGACCCCAGGTTTGCCCAGCGGCAAAGGCATCGCGCTGGTTGTCGATGACGGTGATGCTGGTTCCTTCGCGGGTGGCTAAAATTGTCAGCACTGCCGGGTCGCCGGGGTAAGACTGGTAGTTAAACAGCACGGGGTTAAACTCAGCGGTGTCGCCTTGGGGCACGGGCAAAAAGCAAGCCTGGGCGCTGACGAGGACGTGGGTATCGCGATCGGCTAAGAGGGACGTTTCGCGGCCGGCCCAGGAGTCGGGTTCATGCAGATAGCGGCGGACATCATCCAACAGGTCGCGCAGCGACACCCGCCGCAGATCGCGCCCCTGTTCGTTGCCGACGAGGACAAAAAACTGATCGATCGGGATATCGGCCGTGCGGTCTTCAAAGTTGGGGAACCGGATCACGGGCATCAGGCTGAGCTGATATTGCCGCGTTTGCGGGTCTTGATGCTGCACCTGGATGGTCATGTCGCTGATGTTGGGGCCAACGGCGGAGTTGTTGTAGCGGCCGGTGTCTTCCCAGGTGACGTTGAGAATATTGAGCCCAAACCGCTGGGCTAGGGCGATCGCCTCTGAGTCGCTGACCATGGACACTGTCCGCTGGATTACGGTGGCATAGGGGTCGGGGGGCGCGGGACGCATCGTATCTTTGTTGCCTGGGCCTGGCTCTGTCCCAGATTTTGAGCCAGATTCTGCGGTAGTGGCCATGGCGATCGCTCCTTGCGATGGTTCCGATAGCGATGATTCTGGAGATCCATTGGCGGATCCATTGGGTGCGATCGCCTTGGCCACCAGCGGAAAGGCCAACAGCAGCGATAAGCCCGCAAACAGCAACATGAGTTTGTGCATCATCAGCCTCCCCAGCCAACAATTAGGTGTAGTTAATCTAGTACGGTGCAATCCAGTAAGGTTCACCTTGTAGGGTGATTCCACGAGAATAACTAGCCTTCCAGAGAATTTAGCCGAGGTTTCACTTTTTGATACCGATCGCTCCAGTCCTCTTCTCGATCACAGATCGCCCGATGAATGACGCGCTATAAATGACGTAGTCACAAACAGGGAGGGGCTATGGAAGGGGCTATGGAATTTATCGTAAACCCCGTTCAATCCACCATTGAGAGCTGGCTGCACCAGCATCCGATCTTGTTCTGGATTCTTTCCCATCCGCCAGAGGCACTCCTTGTACTGGGGCTGATTGTGCTGCTATTGTCCGGGTTGTTTGGGGCGGTGAGCACTCTCACCCAGCGGGTTTGGCTCGGTCTTTTAAGTATTCCAATTCGGCTGTTGCGAGGATTGGGACAACTGGTTTTAGCGATATTGCCGCGATTTCTGTGGTCTGCGGGATCCTCAACCGCGCCTACTCCAGAGGAACGTTTAGCGCAGTTGCTCGATCGCCTGGAAAATATTCGTCAAGAGCAAGATACGGTGCTGCAAGAGGTGCGGGCGATTGTGGCAGAGACAAAGATATCCCCCGCTTTACCAGGGCTGGGGAATATGCCCAAATTGCAGTCGGGGCCAGATGCCGCTAAGGGGAATGTCACTGAGGGAAGCTAGGTGGGCGATCGCCAAATCGCCTTTGTAGGAACGCGAATTTATTTAAAGTGTAATTCCCTGCGTAGGGGCGTGGCATTCGGTCGAAAGTCTTTACTATCACCATAAAGTTGTCTGCCGAATGCCGCGCCCGTACAGGTAGAAGCCTGAAGTTGTCGGTCTTGGTTAATCCATGATCCTTAGCCCAAACCCTTCTCTTAATCCAATCCCGCCTTTGGTTTGGCCCACTGCGTAAAACAAAACAGCCCCGACAGCAGCACCCAGTTGAGGATATTGGAACGCGAATCGTAAAACGTCACGTCAAACAGCGCAAAGGCAACGCAGCCGCCAAAGGCCAGCCCATAGCCCAACAGCACCGCTCGGGCGGTCATTGGCAAAACCGACGAGGTCAAGGCCCGCACCGCTTTAACACAAACATAGCCCACCCCTAGGGTCAGCAAAATCAT
>DATNOW010000728.1:0-2561 GCA_036703515.1 Chroococcidiopsis sp. | reverse complement strand
TATAGAACGCCATCGGGGCGAAGCTGGTAGTCTTCAAACACCACCTCAAACCCGCCGCCATCGGGTGAAGCACACATCAGACCGACCTGGAGCGCAGCCGCAGTGGGCATGTAGGTCATGCGCAGGGGAATATAGCGTGAGTCTTCACCGAGATAGGAGATGTGGATTGCTTCTTGGCGGCGTTCGACCCGCAGTTGCACCACATCCGGGGGGGTGACCAACGGAATCACCGACCAATCGGAATAGTGGTGGGTGACTACGGCGCTGAGGTTTTGCAGCCCGTCTACATATTCGATGCCCGTTTTAATCCAGTGCTGATCGTCCGCCCGGATCATGATTCCGGCTTGGTCGTAGAGGTCGCGATAATGCCCCCGGATTTTGACTTCGATCGTAAAGTCAGTGGCGATCGCATCGAAGTAAAAGTGACCGTTATCGCGAATAAAGCCATAGTGGGTAATCCGCCAAAAGTCGGTTTTGGGTAGCGTTTTGACGATCAGCCGATTGCCCGACTCTGACCATTGAGCCGGTGGGTTAAGCCATTGCATAGAGGTTTTAGGGCGGTGGCAGTAGTGATTGGGGGAGAGTGATCTGGGGAAGGATTCACCTTCCCTACTGTCTAATAAAACCGCTGGGGCTGTATCCCCCGGTTGGATGCTCCGAGCTATCCTGTGGGGTGAATTGGGCGCTTCTCCAAAGCAATGCGAGGGCGCACATCGGTGCGCCCCTACCCAAGAATTGCAGGTTATTAAATCCACGATCCTAAGCTTCTGTATCAGACGGCGATCGCCTGTCCCTTGGGCTTAGCTGGGGTTTAGCTGGGGCTTAGCTAGGGATAAACTTGAGCGAAACGCCGTTCATGCAGTAGCGTTGACCCGTCGGCGCTGGGCCATCCTCAAACACATGCCCCAGGTGCCCGCCGCAGCGACTGCAATGGACTTCAACCCGCGTCATAAAAAACGACCGATCGACCGTTGTGGCGATCGCCCCTTCAATCGGCGCATAAAAGCTTGGCCAGCCGGTGCGGCTATCAAACTTGGTGTTGGAGGTAAACAGCGGCTGCTCACAGCCACTGCAAACAAAGGTGCCTTGCCCATACTCTTTATCGAGGGGGCTGGTGAAAGCACGTTCTGTACCATGTTGACGCAAGACGTGAAACTGTTCGGGCGTTAAGATTTCACGCCATTCTGCGTCGGTTTTAGTGACTTCAAACTGCCCTTTCGTCTTTGCCATGTCGTCGCTTGCTCTCCACGTTAGATATTGAGAAAACCAGGCTGTCCCTAAGAGGGCCGCACTAGCTTGTAAAAGATGCCGTTTCTTCATATTCCATGATCCGGTTGGCCATTGGCTAGGCGATCGCTCTTTCTGTTGCCCGATCAAGTTGCCCGATCAAGCTGCCAGATCAACCTGAGCATCTTGTCTGGATTCACCTCGTCTGTATTTCTCGTCTGTATTTACAGGATGACGAATAATTCTCCATCTAGGCTGATAAGGCCCTTAGAATCGACTGAGTAATTCGCGAATGCTCGGGGGCGCGTTAGGGGGTGTTCGTCAGAGGGGATAAAACAGTACAGTAGAGGAACAGAGTCGATGGGTGGATTTTAGGGATAGCGATATTTCTTGAATTCTCTATAGAAAAAATAAAATATTTCAAAGCTCAAGCCCAGGAGCAAATGATCAAGTCTAGGCTTTAGTCGATTCTGAACGACTTATAGGTCAGTAGTTAGGTGTCAGCAGTAGTGATACGGCGAGTGGAGTCCTATGGTATTTAAGTTGCAGCGACCGATTTTGGTGGGTGGTCTGGGGCTGACCGCAGCGGGTTGGGCCGTCGATAGCCTCTATTCCAATACTCTGCACCTGGGTAGCTCCATGGTTTGGGGGGCGATCGCCATTGGGTCGGGCTGCTGGTGGCTGAGTCAGCGATCGCGCCCGCTTGCTTTACAGGGGGCTGCTCCCACCGTCGATCGCTCTACGACCGAGGCAATGTTTGCTTCTGTGGAAGCCCTAATCGCTCAACTCGAAGCTGAGCTAGATGCCGCTGCTAATCAATCGGCGGAGCAATCGGCGAATCAATCGGCGAATCAATCGGCGATCGCCCGCTGGCGCAGCCAGCTTGCCCAGTTACCCAGCGAGCTAGACCGCAGCCAGATTCGGCTGGCGGCGATGGGGGGCAAGGCGGTCGGCAAGACTGCCCTGACCCAGCAGTTGGTAACCCAGCTTTCGGGCACTGCGGCGTTACCTGCCACCCCCGATTCTGCAACTCCCGATTCTGCCACCCTCGATACTGCCACCCCAAACACGCTGACGCCCCTTGCCCCCAGCGAAACCGACGGGCAGCGTTCTGATCTGGTGGTGTTTGTCACGGCGGGCGATCTGACCGATTCCGAATTTCAGACCGTTCAGCAGTTGCTAGCCCGCAACCAGCGCGTTGTCTTAGCCTTCAACAAGCAAGATCAGTATTCTGCCGCCGATCGCCCGGTGATTTTGCAGCAGATTCGCGATCGCCTCAAAGACGCTTTGCCACTGGATGACGTGGTGGCGATCGCCACCCACCCCGCCCCAAT
>DATNOW010000727.1:0-2659 GCA_036703515.1 Chroococcidiopsis sp. | reverse complement strand
ACGCCTGTCTTTCCTTCTAATCAGCAGGTTCACGCCTACCTAAAGCGCTATGCCACTCAGTTTGGGCTCGACTCCCATTTGCGATTAAGCACTCCAGTCAAGCAGATTGAGCGTGCTTCGACTGGCAACGAGTGGATTGTGACGGTGACCACCCAAGCCGGTGAACTGCAAACCGAATCCTTCCCCTATGTCGTTATTGCATCGGGTCGTTATAACAAGCCCGTCAAGCCGTCCATTGATGGACTAGACTCATTTTCAGGGGCGGGTGGAATTACTCATACGTTTCAATACAAAGACCCCAATCGCTATCGAGGGCAACGCGTGCTTGTGGCAGGTTGCAGCATCAGCGCCCTAGAAATTGCCAGCGATTTAGCAAATTTGGGTGCCGCTCGCGTCGTCTCTACTAACCGTCGTCAACGCTATATTCTGCACAAGCTGTTGGCGGGCGTTCCGACGGATAACATTGCCTTTACTCGATTTGCCGCATTGGCCGCAGAGTCCATGCCGCTAGAGATGGTTGCCCAAGGTTTGAAAAACTTTGTGCTTCAAAGCAGTGGTAGTCCTGAGCAATTTGGGGCAGCCAAACCAGCAGAAAATATTTTTGAAGCCGGGGTATCGCAGAGTCAACATTACTTACCCTTAGTGGCTGAGGGGCGGATTGTGACGAAGCCTTGGATTCGTTCGGTGACCGGTCAGACCGTGACCTTTATGGATGGCACCCAGGAAGAGGTCGATGCCATAATCTTTGGCACGGGTTACACGCTGCATCTGCCGTTTCTGAGTGAAGCCATTCGTCAGACGCTCAATCTCGATACCCACCATCTTGATCTCTACAAACACACATTCCATCCGGCGTTACCGGGTCTTGCTTTTCTTGGACTATTTGAGCAGGCCGGGCCTTACTTCCCGATTCTCGAATTACAGGCGCGCTGGCTCACCTATGTGTGGAGTAATGTTTGCCCAACGCCGTCGCGAGTCGAGATGGAGTTGGGTCTAGCGGCATACCAAGCGCGGCGCGGCCAACCCCAAGAAATGCCAATGCATCACATGGCGCTGTTGTTTGCCCGATCGGCCGGGGTTGAGCCTGAACTGCATCAATGGACTAATCACCTGCGGGCGCTGCTGTTTGGCCCATTAACGGCCACATCGTTTCGTCTGAGTGGGCCAGACAGTCTGCCCGATGCGTCCCAACGTTTTGCAGAAGAAGCGATCGCCTTTGGTGCTGTGCCGTCCCCAGAGCTGACCCCAGAGCAGCAAGCTCAATTGGAAGCATTGGCCAGTATGGCTAACAATCCTAGTCTTTCTCATGCCATCGATCACCTGAAACTACAGCATCTGGCTACTGTTTAAGGCTTGCAGATTGAGACCTGTAGATTAAGGCTTGCAGATTAAAGCTTGCAGACTTGCAGTTTTTAACGAGCATAACGAGCAGCTGTTCTTAACAGGCATACATTCGGTGCGGCTTCGGTACGGTTTCGATACAGTTTCGGTACGGCACTGATGTATACCGATGTGCCTCGATATTTTGAAGGAGTGTAATGCACCCAAACGCAATCATCTTGCGGAATATTCCCAAATCAGAAGTGCGCATTGACCTATTTCGACACGAGGTTCAAGGCGGCTTTCGAGGGTTTTATTCTAACTTCCCGCTGGTGGGCTGGCATTATGTTAGCGTCAAGGCGGATCGGGGGCATGTTGGGTTTTGGTGCCATCTCACCATCGGGCGAGCCGTGGTGCGCGTGTTTGATGCCAGCCAGGGGTTTGTCGAAGATGACCCCGAGGCGGCTCAACACTATGCCCAGATAGCCTTGAGCGGGGGGATGCATCAGGCACTGCTGCCCTACCCCGATCAGCTCTATGCGCCTTGGTTTGGTCTGGTTTCATCCATCAGCGCTAATCACTTCCCGCCGCTATTACACAGTCAAGATGGGGGTGCTGGTTCACGCTTTGATAATGCTTTGCAGGGCACCCACGGTGGCGATTCGGATGCTTTCCTAGCCGAATTCCAATATGCATTTGTGCGCTGGCTGATTAGTTTGGATCAGGCGACAGAAGACGGGGTTGCGTTTGCCCGGTGGCAACATTTGCTGCTGGCGGTGTGTAATGCAGGGGAGTTTCGGATTGGCGCGTCTAGCCAGTTGTTTTCTGCCTTGGTTAGTGTGCTGATACGGCAGTTTGATTTGCTGCCGCGCGAATGGCTCAAAGGGGGCAGCACGTTGGCGCAGCAGATAAATTATCTAGTCGAAGACCTGATCGATAGCGATGTTGAGGAATTGGGCGATCGCGGGCGGGCGTTGGCGCATTTTTTAGAGAAGTATGAATCAATCTGAGGCATGAATTGCCACTGATTCAGAGTGCTTCTGTCGTTTGAGTGGGGCGATCGCCTGCCGATTGCCTCACTAAAGCAAGAGCGGCCCAGCATCAAACTCACGCCAATTTAGTGGGAGAATAGTTTGGTAACGGCAAAATGTTAAGGATTGTGAAAGATGCTGAAGCGGATTGCGGCAGTTGTGCTGGTGGTGTTGAGCCTGAGCCTACAGGGTTGCATTCCAGCGGCAGCCGGGTTTAAAAGTTTTATCGATTCCTACGACGGGTATGAGTTTTTGTATCCCAACGGCTGGCTCGAAATTAAGGTGAGCAACGGCCCTGATGTGGTGCT
>DATNOW010000726.1:0-11414 GCA_036703515.1 Chroococcidiopsis sp. | reverse complement strand
TGGACTCGAACTGCTTTCCTCTAGCGTTGGCATTTGGATCACCAACGTTCTGACCTTCTCGCTGCTCTATTGGCAGGTCGATCGCGGTGGCCCTGAGACGCGGATAAACGCCATCGGGCGGCGACCAGACTGGCTCTTTCCCCAAACCGGAGCGCCAGAAGACGCACCCCCCAACTGGCGACCGACATTCATCGACTACCTGTTTCTGGCCTTCTCAACGGCAACAGCGTTTAGCCCCACCGATGCCCTACCGCTGACCTCTCGGGCCAAGATCATGATGATGCTCGAAAGCATCATTTCATTGGCCACGATCGTGGTGGTGGCATCACGGGCCATTAATATTCTCGGCAGTTAAGACAAGCCGCGTTAGGACAGAGCATAATGCGAGATTTTCAGCGCGATTTGAACTCAAAAGATAAGCTATTCATGATCTTGGGCAGTGTTGTCGGTGGCGGCATCACAATGGTCATCATCACCGTTCTACCCATCGCACAGGCCACTCTTGTCAGTGCCATTGTTTTAGCAAGCTTGATTGTGACCTGTTCCTATCTTTCTAACCCTGTGCTTTGGTGGATGGGGGTAGGGGCGATCGCCGGGGTGATTATTGGCATTGGTGGCGTTATGGGAGAGCATCTAGCGACAGAACAAAACGCCCTGGAGTTCCATCAGCGCCTGACCTTCGTCGGTTTTCAAGGCATCGCTGGGTTTATCTCCGGGGTGCTTTTGTCGAGAAAAGTGCATCAACCTCACCTGCCAACCCTCAAAGAATTTATCTCTAGTCTCAGCGCCTTGACCGCAGGTACCTTTGCGGTGGTTGTGACCATTCGCTTTCTGTTCGATGGGCTCGAACCCGCACGCGCCCTGGCCAGCCGACTCAGCACTGCCACCACCATTTTGATTACGGTACTTGCCCTTCCCGCTAGTCTTGGCTACCTCCTGGCAGAGCAACGCAGCAGGGCACATCCTCATTAGGAAGGTGAAATTAAATAATTCCCATCCGTCAAGTTCTCTGTAGGGGCACACTGCCCAGTAGACATCATGATACTCACCCGTCCTCCCCATGCACCGCCCGCCTTTCACCTGTTGGCAAAACCAACGGGAGCCATCTGCAACCTCGATTGTGAATACTGCTTCTTCTTGTCTAAAGAACAGCTTTATCCGGGCAGTAAGTTTCGCATGGCAGATGATGTCTTAGAAACTTACATCCGACAGCTTTTAGAATCCCACCAAACTCCAGAAGTCACGATCGCCTGGCAGGGCGGCGAGCCCACACTGATGGGGTTGGAGTTCTTCCAGCACGCGATGGCACTGGTCGAAAAATACAAAAAGCCAGGGCAGCAGATCAACCACACCATCCAAACAAATGGCACCCGTTTGGATGATTCTTGGGGAAGTTTTTTAAAACAGCACCATTTTTTAGTCGGTTTAAGTGTGGATGGGCCTCAGCCCTTGCATGATACCTATCGGGTCGATAAACGGGGGCGGGGCAGCTTTGAGCAAGTGATGCAGGGCTGGAAAATTCTCAAACAATACCACGTCGATTTTAATATTCTCTGCACTGTGAATGCGGCCAATGGCGATCGCCCCGTTGAGGTGTACCGCTTCTTTCGAGATCAATTGGGGGCTGAATTCATTCAATTTATTCCGATCATCGAACGGGTGAACGATGATGGCTCTACCCTAGTGCAAGCCGGTCATCAGGTTACAGCGCGATCGGTTAAGCCAGAGCAGTTTGGCAACTTCCTGATTGGCGTATTTGACGAATGGGTGCGGCGCGATGTCGGCAAAGTTTTTATCCAGCATTTTGATGCTGCCTTAGCCAATTGGGTCGGAGTGTCGCCATCGGTTTGTATCTTTTCTAAAACCTGTGGCACGGCCTTGGCGCTAGAGCATAACGGCGATCTCTATTCCTGCGATCACTTTGTGGAACCCGATTATAAATTGGGCAACATTCAAGATACCCATATGCTTGAGCTGATTGCATCCGATCGCCAGCGCCAGTTTGGCCAAGACAAGTTGGAAACGCTGCCTCAGTATTGCCTAGACTGCGAAGTTCGCTTTGCTTGCCATGGCGGCTGTCCCAAAAATCGCTTTACCGAAACCCCCGATGGAGCCGCAGGACTCAATTACCTCTGCGCCGGATACAAAGCCTTTTTTACCCACATCGACAAACCCATGGGGATGATGGCGGCGCTGCTGCGTCAGGGCCGCTATGCTGATGAGGTTATGGAACTGCTAGACAAGGCAGAACGGCAGACTAGAAAAGCGGTTGGATTTGGGCGATCGCTAAATCGATAAGGCTCTGTCAAGGCAGTCGGGCCAGTACTATCAGGCAATTACTATCAGGCAATTACTATCGGGCAAGTAATAATGGAACATCTCGAAAACGGCCTGTTTGGATTTGCCGCATTCCTTAAATTGATTCTCGAAAGCATTTCAGTTCTGTGTATTTTGCTAGGGCTCCTACAAGCCTTGAGAAGCTTGTGGGGCAATATTCCACAGATGCGTAAGCTAACGTCCTCTATAGCATTTACCGATCTTCGGATTGGGTTTGGGTCATGGTTACTATTAGCCCTAGAATTTCAACTCGCTGCCGATATCGTCAACACAACCGTTGCACCATCGTTCGAAGCCCTGATGAAATTGGGGGCGATCGCTGTCGTTCGAACTTTCCTCAACTACTTCTTAAATAAAGAGCTCACAGAAACTCTGGAGCGGAAGAAAGAACTCTTAACGGCAAAAACAGCGGATGGCGATCGCGACAGCGAATAGTTTTACTTGAAATAGGACGATAAACAAGTCATTTCTCAAGCCTACTCACAGCCCCAAACATAACATCACAAACAACCCAAATAGCCTGAATTAGTCTTTGTTACGAAATATCCCTTACGAAAATATTCCTTACGGAAGTATCCCTAAATCCTCGCTGCATAAGGATTTAGGGATAGCGTTGTAGCAAAATTTCTCTGAATGGATATCGCTATTGAACGATGCTTTCTTGGTCATGCTCGATCGCTAATAGCCGCTTGTAGCGCCTATTATAGATTGCAGCAATGACCGCAGAAATCAACGCGTAGACAATCACAATCGGGACTACGTCTGCCTTGGTGAAATTTGCAACGGTAATCACGAGGGCCAGCCCTGGATTGCGGGTTGCATTGGCGATCGCCAGCGTAGCGCGGGTTTCAGGATCGGGCCCTGCCAGGAAATGCCCAATTGCAAGGGATGCAATGGTAATCAGAGCGATCGCCAGCAGCGCCAAAATTCCAGCATTGAATACGGCTTGCAGACCCTTGGCCAAAATCACCACACCCAGCGCAAGCAGCATTCCATTGCCCATGCGAGTCACAAAATCTTGGATATCATCGGCCAAATCAGAAATCCCCGCTCGGATGCCAAGACCCATGAGCAACGGGATAAGCTGTACCGCTAGGATTTGCTGGAAGACCGCCAGCGGAGTGACCGAGCCTTGAGTCGGATACAGATAACTCAACAGCGTCGTCAGTAATGGCAAGAACACAATGGCCACCAATGCCACCGTTACCTGATAGGACGCAGCTAGGGTGGCATCCCATTGCATTTTAGAAACCTTTCGATAGATCATGGGCGCGCCGGGGGCGATCGCCATCAGCGCAATACCCACTCTCACTGGTGCCGACAGCGGAATAATTTGGACAACGACCAATGCAACCAGTGGCACCAACACAAAAGACGCCAACAGTGCGCGAATGAGCAACCCTGGCTTGTGCCAAAGGTAAAGCACCTGTTGCATGGTTAGATTGAGCCCCATACCCAACATCAGAGCAAACAATGTGAGTTGAGCAATTTTAGTAATCAAGGAAACGATTGTAGTAGCATCCATCGGTTTGTTAAAAGACAACGTTTACTAGAGGGATAAAAATTTATTTCTTTTATTCCTTTTATTCCTGAATTTTTGTAAATCCTGCTGGATATAGGTCATCCACAAAAATTTTAGGTCGCCAACTAAAAATCTATCTTTTGCAAATCTAGCTCTATAGTTTATGCATTTAACCCAATTCGATTATTAGGTAAGCAGGATAAATTTTCTTGTCATTTCACGCCATTCAAGCTGATGATGCGTTAGATTGCTAATTATTAGATCAGGGCTAATTCAACATTGGCTAATCTATTTAGCCATTCCTTAATAAAACTCCGCATAATACCACGCGTAACATCACAATCACACTATGCATAACGCCACGCATAGTGACCACATAGTGTCATGTGCCATGCGCTAATATCAGGCATTTCGCTTATTGCGAACCTATTGCAAACCATTTAAAAACCTTTAAATCAATCCCCCCAATTCATATGCATGCAATTCCACTTTGTCGAGCAAGTGCTCTTTTGCCATTTTTAAGATTCTTAAATCAGATCGGCTCTCCGACTGAACAACTATTACAACAATCGGGTTTACCTATCTTTGCTCTAGATGATCCAGAAGCTCTAATTCCGTTCCACCAAGCCTGTCTTTTTATTGCCGAAGCGGCACAGCATGAAGGAATAGACAACCTCGGCATCCTAGTTGGACAGCAAACGCAAATCTCAGATTTGGGACGGTTTGGACGCTTACTATGTCAATGTCTAACCCTAGAAGAGCTGCTGTCAACAGTTGAGCAGATGATTCACACCTACAGTTCATCTAACCAGATGTGGATGGTGCAGGAAGGCGATCGCATGGGGTTTCATCATCAATGCCAATGCCCACCAACGTTTGCCAGTCAACAAATAGAGCTCTATGTAGTCGCTTTAATCTTCAGAGCATTCCGATTATTTTTAGGGCCCGATTGGCAACCGATCGCCATTCATTTGCAGGGCATCCCGTCCCAAAAATTAGTGAGCAATACGCTATTTTCTAATACCCCAGTGGTATTTATGCAGCCCTCAAACGCCATTATTTTTCCTCGCACTCTATTGAGCACATCACGCCGGATATCCCCCTTATCTTGCAGATCAGATCATCAAAATGATTATCAATTCTTACAATTATCGGCTCCATCCTCAGACTTTGATGAATCGTTGAAACAACTGCTGCGCTCTCTCATCTCTGATGGCTATCCGCACATTGAGCAGGTAGCAGAATTAACTGGAATCAGTCCACGAAGCTTGCAGCGACATCTATCAAAGAGTGGTTTAAGCTATTCCAATCTAGTCGATCAAGTTCGCTTTGAAGCGTCAGTTCATTTACTCAAAGATAGAAGCATTAAGCTGATTGAAGTTTCAACGGCATTAGGCTATAGCGATGCAGGTAATTTCACTCGCGCCTTTAGGCGATGGGCCGGTGTTTCACCCCGTCAATTTCGTTATCAGTGTGGCTAGATGACCTGCTAGTTGCCTGATAAAACATGCATGCGCCCAGCGTTCGGACTGCGACACGAGTCTAGTCAAACGCTGGGCGCTCACGTCAAAGTCCCAAACTCCTCTATTAGAGAGAGAAAGGGACTTTGATCACCCGTAAAGTTTTTCTTGTATTCCTTTTCTGCGGGTGGGAAAAGGAAACTCATATTCTTCCTTGCTCTTGGCAAGAGGCTAGGGTGTAGGTTGGGTTAGCGATCGCTAACCCAACCTAACCTTTGCTGGTGTTGGGTTTCACGCTGTTTAATCCAACCTACGGGAAAGATTTGGCAGTCAATCAGCAACACGACAGTTACGGCTGACTTTCAGTCTCCTCCGCATCATTGGGTGTTGCAACGGAGGTAAACAGCACGCTCTTAGCGGCACCCAACGCTTCTCTAAAAAACAGCGGAGCTTCTGCTTCCTGAGCTGCTGCCTCGATCCGTCGTTTTAGATTGGCTACAATCCTGTGATTTCGGGCGGCCAGGTTAGTTTCCTCCGAAGGATCTTCAGCTAGGTTAAATAGTTCCACCTGGGATGGCAAAGTCACCTTCCAGACAAGCTTCCAGTCTCCCTGATGCACCGCAGCACGGAAGGGTTCAACATCGAAGCCAACGGCATCTCGATTGAGGACCTCACCATTCGCCAAGGCTGGCAAAATATTTAACCCATCCAGGGGTTTCGTCGGATCGGGCGATGCACCAGCCAGACTAGCAAAAGTCGGGTACCAATCGATAATGTGCATCGGCTGATCCGTCACCGTACCGGCAGGGATATGCCCTGGCCAGTTAGCGAGGGCAACAACACGCGTACCGCCTTCGTAGAGCGACCCTTTACCGTCTCGATAAATTCCGTTATCGGCAGGGATTGTGCTGCCAGAAGTATCAACTTCACCTGTAACCGCCGCAGAACGCGGCCCACCATTATCGCTCTGGAAAACAATCAGCGTATTCTCTCGCATCCCACGCCGATCCAACGCCTCCAACACCTGACCAATCTGCTGATCCATGACGCTAATCATGGCGGCATAGGTACGACGATTCGGATCTGAAATATTGTTGTACTGCTCAATCGCCTCTGCCGGTGCCTGATAGGGCGCATGAGGAGCGGTAAATGCCAGATACAGGAAGAGTGGGGTATTCTGATCATGTGCATCGATCAGCTTTACGGCATCCTGCCCTAACAATGTAGTGACATAGCCCTCTTCGTTGACCGGCTCATTATTGCGATACCAATCAACCGTATCGTGGGCTGAATGGGTGAAATAGTCGATTTCGCCCAGAATAGGGCCGTATTGATAGTCAAACCCTCGCTGCAAGGGCCAATATTTGTGATCGGCATGGCCCAGGTGCCATTTGCCGACAATAGCGGTCTCGTAGCCCGCCTGTTTGAGCGCCTGCGGCAGCAACCACTCCTCCGTAGGCAGCCCGTAGGTGCCTGCCGAAGGAATAACCAAGGTCTGCAACCCATAGCGATAGGGATATCGACCCGTCATGAATGCGGCTCTTGAGGGTGTACACCAGGGATGGGCATAGTAATGTTCGAGGCGTACACCCGTTTGAGCAAGCCGATCGAGGTTCGGTGTCCTAATATCAGAGCCATGAAACCCGACATCTTTCCACCCTAGGTCGTCTGCCAGAATATAGATAATGTTGGGACGAGGCGGTTCCTGAGCCACGGCGGCTGAGGGCGACCATCCACGAACCCCTAAAAAAATTGCCAACACAAAGGCAATGCAAAAGCCCAGGGTTTTCACGTTATGCACTACTCCAATTCATACCGGTGACGTTGTGTGATGACCAATGGCAAGCCAGAAACAGCGCTGCACACCGAGACCTGATAATTTCAGGACTTCCCATAAAGCACAAGAATAGAATTCAGCTAAACTAGTGACTATCCAAAAATCGCAAGATCGCGACAAAATAATATTAAGAATCCTAAAAAATCTCAAAAAATAAAAATATTAAGAATCCTAAAAAATTTTAAAGGCAATAATATTTCAGGGGCAATTTCTCTAAAAAATTTGACATCAGCTTAATAGAGTATGAAACCACTAAATAGCTCAATTTCTACACCGCTGAATGATGCCAACTCGCATGCTGTGGCGCATTTCCGCTTTAGCGATATTGACGAGCTAGCGACATTTTTGCCCGAAGATGTCCGTCTGACTCCCTTAGAAAATCAACCCTTTAATTGTGAATCGGCAGCCCTTAATTTAGGGGGAATTCAGTTCACCTTTAATCATGTCAATCGCAACCTATATGCAGTTGGACATAAGCAAATTGAGTTTTTAACCTTTGCCATGATTTTGCAAGGCGAAGGGCGACATGGTATTGAAAATAACCGACTTGTTACTGAAGACTATTTATTTGGATTCGATCCTAATCGTGAAGCCGATCTCGTTTTTCCAGGAGGCGCTATATATTGTGCTTTTTATATTCGACCGAGTATCTTTGAGGACTATGCCCAAGCCATGGATCGGTTGGATTTAGATGCAAATTTTTTGGCTTCAAACTATGTGTATATGCCAGAGTCTTTCCCTCCCTTACGCAACTACCTAAAACAAATTTATGGATTGTTGATTCAGCAGTCTCCGTTATTACATCAGCCAGATTTTCAGCAGATTATCTTGCAAGATTTTCTACCGTTGTTGATGACAGCGCTACCTCCCCGGCAAGAACGCCAAGTTTCTGCCAAGGGTTTTCGCCGCTCGAAGCTGGTCAAGCAAGCGGATGACTATATGCGATCGCACATTGCCCAACCCCTTACCCTCACTGACCTGTGCCAAGCCTTAGGTACGAGTAGCCGGGCGCTCTGCTACGGATTTCAGGAAATATTCGAGATGAGTCCGATGTCTTACTTGAAACTCTTACGGTTGCAAGGAGTTTATCGAGTATTGAAAGCCGCTAAACCAAACAAAACAACGGTGACTGAAACTGCAACTCAGTTTGGCTTTTATCATTTAGGATACTTTGCCCAAGATTACAAACAGATGTTTGGTGAACTCCCCTCAGAAACCTTAAAGTGGAGCGAGTAACCCTATCGCAAGGGGTAGTCCTACGAAGGCTTAGGCCAAGATAGAGATTCATCAGGCGAGGGGGCAGGGATTGGTATCCCGTTCACTCTTTCGTCATCCTGCCCTCTAGAAGCTGAGCGCCCATGATCACGCAGTGAAAATGCAGTGAAAATGCAGGCGTGTACATTAGAGCGTTTTAAGTTCACTTCACTCAACACTCCGCCCATTTTCTGAGTAAATTGGCGTGGGTTTTGGCCAGCAAGTCAAACTCTCTGGTCTTGCCCTGCTGCTCAAAAATCGACTGGCGGGCCGTATCTAAATCAAACAATATCTCTCGATTTTGCCCATCGCGCACGAGGCTTTGCACCCAGCTGACCGCGGCCAGACGCACCCCGGCCGTGACCGTTTCAACCCGATGCAGGGTGGATGAGGGGTATACCACCATGGCACCGGCCGCCAGCTTGTAGTCTTGTTCGCCCTGGGTGCTGTCGATCACCAGTTCTCCACCCTGGTAGTCTGTGGGCGAGTTGAGAAACAGGGTAAACGATATATCCGATCGCATCACCTGCTGCTGCGCCGTCATCAGGGCATCGTCGGTGTGGGTGCCATAGGACATACCCACCCCATAGCGGCTAATCAGCATGGGATGGATGCGTTTAGGGTACGCCGCAACTTGAAAGAGTCGGTTGCGCTGGAGGGCCGCCTCAACGAGCGATCGCACCTCTTTTAGGGCGGGCGCATCCTTGGGCAGTTGGGTATTGTGCTTGACGAGGCGAGCATGCCACCCTGCCGTGGTTTTCCCATCCACAAACTCAGCGGCCGCCACTAGCGTGGTGATACGCTCCAACTCGTCTGGCGTCAGCACATCGCCAATACATACGATCATAGCTAGCCCCTACTAGTCGTCTCCCCCAAGGGAGGCCACACACTTCACCGATGTAATTTCCATCGCGTCGGAAATGTGGCAAGTGCCGCCAAACTTATTGAGCAGCGGGCGAATATTTTCAATCACCGGCTTAATTAAATCGGGGGTGCAAAACGCAATGATATAGACATTATCGAGCATGGTCATATCTAAATCTTCATTGCCGCCCCGCATGGTTTTGCCCGCCACCCCACGCATGACCGCGTGGCCGTGCACACCCGCATGTTCCAAACCGTCCAAAAGCTTGCCTAATTCAAATGAATTGGCAATGATCTCTATCCTTTTGACTGCGTGCATAAACGTCCTCCCTTAACGGAATAGGATGTTAGATTCGTGTCGAGAACTGTGTGCTTCAGAGCCATGTGTTCTAGTCCTAAATGCTCTAGCACCCTATGTATTAGCCTAGCCCCACAGCCACTCAATTCCGTAAAAATAAAGCGGAATTCCCACGATGATATTGAACGGAAAGGTAACGGCCAGTGCGGTCGAAACATAAAGGCTAGGATTGGCTTCGGGCACGGTCAGCCGCATGGCGGCAGGTACGGCAATATAAGACGCACTGGCGCAGAGCACCGCAAACAGGAGTGCATCCCCTTTGGGCATGGAAATTGCATAGGCAATCAGTAAGCCAATGGCTGCGTTAACAATAGGAATTAAGATGGCAAATGAAATCAGGAAAACGCCTGTCTTTTGCAGATCTTTAATCCGTTTGGCCGCCACTAACCCCATATCCATCAAGAAGAAAGTCAGCACGCCATAAAACATTTTCTGGGTGAAGGGCTCTAGCACTTGCCAGCCGTGTTCTCCGGTGAGCAGCCCGATTAATAAACTGCCGACTAGCAGAAATACAGAACTGTTGAGAAAGGCATCTTTGAGCACTTCGGGCCAAGAAAACTCGCGCTCTTCATTGACTGTGAATAGGTTGACTAAAATCAAACCAACAATGATTGCTGGCGATTCCATCAGGGCTAAAGCGGCTACCATGTAGCCGTCAAAGTCCATGCCCAATTCGGTTAGAAATGCGCTGGCCGTAATAAACGTCACGGCACTAATAGAACCATAGGTCGCCGCAATAGCCGCCGCATCGTAGGTGTCTAACTTGATTCTGAGAATAAAAAAGGTATAGAGAGGAACCATGCAGGCCATGATGATTGCGACGCCTAAGGTCAAAACCACAGCTTGATTAATTCCGCTTTTGGCTAACTCTACCCCTCCCTTAAAGCCAATGGAAAGTAACAAATACAGCGATAGAAGTTTGGGAACCGGGGGGGGAATTTCCAGATCAGACTTGACGAAAACAGCCGTCATTCCTAAAAAGAAAAATAGAATTGCCGGGTTGAGAATATTGGATACGATCAAATTGCCATCCATATCTCACTATCCCCATTGATTTAGATTGACTTTGCAGTTCGACAAGCAGGACATTTCCTAGGCGGTTACAATGCGACAGATTATTGTCTATCGCGCCTAGTCAAGCTCTGTCAATCAGAAATGAAGAATTGTCATATAGCGCTATATAACGCTGGCGGCGATCGCAGCGCCATGTCCCCCAGTTTGACCTATTCAAGCTGCCGCAGTTCGACCAAAATTTGCCGATAGCCTGCGGCATTGCTTTGCTGCAAATAGAGGTCACGGGCCGCTAAAAAGTCTTGCCGTGCGCCCTCGCGATCGCCCCGGTTAGACAGCATCATGCCGCGATTGTGGAAAGCCCGCGCATTGCTGGGATCGAGCCGGATCACTTGGGTGTAATCTTCGATGGCGTTGCCGCTGTCGCCCTGATTGGCATAAATCTGGGCGCGGTTGAGCAAGGCTTCGGTGTCATCGGGGTTGTAGAGCAGGGCTTCGCTATAGTCTTGGCTGGCGGCTCCGGCGTTGCCCAGCGACAGGTAGGCGTTGGCGCGGGCTGTGTAGATCTCGGCATAGCTAGGCTGGAGCCGTAGAGCCGTCGTATAGTCTGCGATCGCCCCTTCTACGTCTTCGAGCTGCTGGCGGATATCGCCGCGCCGCTTAAAGACCTCGGCGGAGTTGGGGTTAATGGCGATCGCTTGATCCAGATCCGCGATCGCCCCATTGGGATCACCCATTGCGGCCCGGGCTACCCCGCGATTGAGATAGGCC